>VFKM01000069.1 GCA_009885545.1 Flavobacteriales bacterium | reverse complement strand
AGTTATTAGTTATTAGTTATTAGTTATTAGTTATTAGTTATTAGTTATTAGTTATTAGTTATTAGTAACACTTTGCCTATGTGACCTATGTTTCACTTCGATAAACTCAGTGCACCGCTATGTGTTAAAAAATGAATTATGAATTATGAATGTACCTTTCATCATCATTGAACCTAAAGTAAAAAAGGTTCCAATCATAATAAGTGTTCCGCATTGTGGAACCGAATTTCCTGAAGAAATTAAAGGGAATTATAATGAGTCTATGGCGAAACATCCCGACGATACAGATTGGTTTGTACATAATTTATACGATTTCGCCTCAGAATATGGAATCACTCTTATTCATGCGAAATACAGCCGTTGGGTTATTGATTTGAACAGAGATCCTGAAAGTAAACCTTTATACAACGATGGTAGAATAATTACAGGACTCACAACTACAACAGATTTTTTCGGGAATGACATCTACGTTTCAGATGATAAAATTCCTAATCAACAAGAAGTGAATCGACGACTCGAGTTATATTACTGGCCTTATTACGAGAAGATAGAAGAACTTTTAACTGAACGGAAACAAGAATTCGGGAAAGTACTTTTGTGGGATGCTCATTCCATTCGAGAAAATGTTCCAACAATTCAAAAAGATCCTTTCCCAGATATGATTTTAGGTGATAACGATGAGAAAACAGCAGATCCATTGATTATTGAAACTGCTTTATCGAATTTGAGAAAAGGCCCGTATGAAATAAGCCATAATACACCTTTTAAAGGAGGACATATCACGCGTTACTTTGGTAAACCCGAAGAAAACGTTCATGCGCTGCAATTAGAAATGAACAAGATTTTATACATGAACGACAAAGAAGTTGAATTGTCGTTTGACAGAATGTTGCACGTAAGAGCCGTTTTAAAACCTACCTTTGAAGCGTTGATTAAAGTATTGGCTGAATTGAAGAACAATTAGTATGAAAAAATACGCTTTTAAATCACTTTTACAGCGAAATGGCTGGGTAGAAAATGCTATTGTAAGTGTTGATGACAATGGAATAATAACAGCAATCACGAATGATTCTGTTGACAGTTCAGCGATTCAATTCAATGGTTATGCGCTGCCAGGCTTTCAAAATGCACATTCACACGCTTTTCAATATGCAATGGCAGGTTTGGCTGAAGTACATCAAGTTTCTTCTGTTTCTGATGATTTTTGGTCGTGGAGAGAAGCTATGTACAAGTTGGCATTGAGTGTGAATCCGGATCAAATGGAAGCAATAGCAACAATGCTTTATAGTGAAATGGTGCGACACGGATATACAAACGTAGCTGAGTTTCATTATGTACATCACGATAAAAATGGTCAACATTATTCCAATTTGGCAGAGATGGGTTCACGTATGATTTCAGCGGCAAAAACAGCTGGAATCAATATTACACTTGTCCCGATTTTTTATCAAAAGGGAGGATTTGGACAAGCACCAAACGATCGCCAAAAACGATTTATTTCTCCTGATATCGAAAGTTATTTGCGTCTGCTAGAGAGCAGTAAAGAAGCGTGTAACTATTATGAAGGCGCAAACATAGGAATTGGAATTCACTCGTTAAGAGGAGTAGAGCCAACAGATGTAGCTGCAATAGCGAAAAATGGACCACAAGATATTCCTTTTCATATCCACATTTCAGAGCAATTAAAAGAAATCGAAGATTCAATAAGTTATTTAGGAAAAAGACCAGTTGAATGGTTGTTGGATAATGTTGAAATGAACGACCGTTTTCATTTAGTTCACGCGACCCATTTAACAGAATCGGAAACAGTTGGTATTGCAAAAAGTAAAGCGAATGTTGTTTTGTGCCCTAGTACTGAAGGTAATTTAGGAGATGGTTTATTTCCATTAGAAAAATTTCAAAAGGAGGGAGGTTCTTGGAGTATTGGTACCGATAGTCATATTGGAATTAATCCGTTAGAAGAATTACGCATCTTGGATTATGGTCAAAGATTGATAACGCACAAGCGTAATACATTTACATCAGCAAACCAAGGAGATTCTGGCTCGTTTGCGATTGAAATGGCAACTTTAGCGGGAAGAAAAGCCATGAATAATTATTCAACAGCTTATTTTGAAGTTGGACAAAGGTTCAATGCTTCGGTAATATCTGATCAATCACCTTTGTTGAGTTTGTCTTCGTCAGATAATTTGCTTTCTAGTATTTTATATACGGCAGATTCGGGCAATCAACTAACAACGATTGTAAATGGAGCTGTTCAAATAGAAAATGGTCAACACATCCATTCAGAACAAATAAAGCAAAACTTCATTGAATCGATGAATCAATTGAAAAACCGTTAAGCAAATGCAACATTTCAAAGCAGATAATTCTAAGACAATTACATGGGCAAGTGGAACAAGTACAGAATTGTTTATTTATCCATCGACAGGTGATTTTCAAAAGCGAGATTTTCTTTTTAGACTAAGCACTGCAACTGTGGAAGCCGAAGAATCTGTTTTCAGTGATTTCTCAAATATTACCAGGACGTTAATGTTGTTGAAAGGCAATCTTAGATTGATTCATGAAGGGCGTTACACTAAGGAATTAAAGCCATTTGATCAAGACACATTTGACGGAGGTTGGGACACCAAAAGCAAAGGTAAAGTCAAAGATTTTAATTTGATGTGTAAGGAAGGAGCATCGGGATCGTTGGTCCATTATAATCTGCAAAACAATAATGAAAAAACCATACAATTAATGGGTGATAAAGATTTCATTTATTGCGAAAATGGTTCTTTTAAAATTGGGAATGATCTTATCTCTTCAGGTGAATTAGTGGCTATGGAAAATGAAAAAGAGATTATTCTTTTTAGTGAAGAAAACGCTGATGTCATTCATGTTTCGGTAACTTATTCTTGATTTGAAAACGCTTAAAATCTATTTCAGCATCTTATTTTTATCATACTCTTTTTTTAGCAAAGGACAGAATGCTGATATAAATATTTTAAAGAACATTAACGGAAGTTATACTGAAAATGGGGGTAAAGCAATGTTGGTTGTTACCAATAGTGTGAATGTTATATCATTAGGTTTACCAGTAGGATTGTTTATAACAGGTAAAGTCACCAAAAACAAGAAAGTAGTATGGGATAGTTATGAATTGCTTTCAGCTACAGCGGTTAATGGCATTTTTACGACAACTCTAAAGTTTGGAGTAGCACGTGAAAGACCTTTCGTCACATATCCAAATGACATCACAAAATACACAAAAGCTGGATCTCATTCTTTTCCATCTGGTCATACTTCAATGGCATTTTCAACGGCAATGTCTATGAGCTTAATGTATCCCAAATGGTATGTGATTGTCCCATCTTTTGTTTGGGCATCGAGCATTGGTTATTCCAGAATGTATTTAGGCGTTCATTATCCATCGGATGTTTTTGCTGGAGCATTTTTAGGTTGTGCTTCAAGTGTAGGGACTCATTATTTATTTAAGTTTTTAAGAAAGAAATATATGAAGTCACAGACGAATACACTTTCATTTTTGTGACAAAAAAAAGGGACAAATTGCTTTGTCCCTTTGAAAGAAATAATGTTCTATTATTTTTTCACAACAATTCTCTTAAACAACGTACCATTATTTGAAACACCTGTTAAGAAGTATACACCGTTGGATAATCCTTCCACTTTTACTTCTGTTTCAATTCCAGCCAAAACTTTTATTGGTTGTATAATTTGACCTAATTCATTTACTAAATTGAAAGTACCTTCTTCTGAAGAAATTACAGTAAAAGTTCCATTATTTGGATTAGGGAAAACTGTAATTCCAGATTCTAAATTATTTTCAGAAATTCCGTTTGTACAAGTAATAACAACATTTTGATTTTGTGTTGTAATATTTCCTGCAGCATCTGTATAAGTCCATGTTATAACTGTTGTTCCAATTTGTGTAATTGGGAAAACAGCATTATTTGTTCCTGAAATTGTTCCATCACAATTATCTGTTGCTGTCGCAATAGGTAATGATGTTACTTCACAATCGCCTAAAACATCTTGTAAACTTGTTAGACTTGCAACCGGCACTGTATAATCAGAAATTAAAATATTTTGTGTTTGACTACTTACATTTCCATTTACATCAACATACGTCCATGTTACAACTGTCGATCCTTGAGAAGTTATAGGAAGAACAGCATCGTTGGTTATTGTTACAGGACCAGAACAATTATCAGTAACAGCTGGGTCGACCAAACTTGTTACTTCGCATTGTGCTTGAATATCTAACAATATTAGAGGCTCAGGTGCCGTATTATCATCTATCACAACATTTTGAACTTGAGTTGCAGTGTTTCCACTTGGATCGGTATAGGTCCAAGTAACAATTGTTGTTCCTTGTGCAGTTATTGGCAAGGTTGCATTGTGAACTCCAGCAATTTCACCAGCGCAATTATCAGTTGCTGTAGGTGATGTTAATGAACTAATAGAACATTGATCCGTAATATCTCCTAAGTCTAATATGTCTAGTACAGGATCAGTAACATCTTCCATAACTATAGCTAGAGAAACGCAAGAACCTGGTATTGGACAACCACCGCTTGCGCGAGCATAATAAGTTGTATTAGTTAAAGTAGGGGAAACTGAAACAGAGGTTCCTGAACCTACAATCGTTCCTCCACAACTTCCTTCATACCATTCCCAATTAGTTGAGCTATTTAAGTTTCCACTAGTAACAGATAATGTTACAGAAGAACCTGGACAAATTGCACTACTACTTGCTGATATTGTAGGTAAGTCAGGTGAAGTACATGTTATTGTTACAAATCCTTTATACGAATTTCCACTATAAATAACATCCATAATTCCAGTACTAGTATAAGTTGTTGAAACTATCTGTCCAGTAATTGTTTGAGGGGAACTTGTCGCTCCAAAATCCCAATTCGAAGAAGTAAGCGCTCCGTATTGAATTGATTGATTCGTACAGAAAACCTCTGAGGCATTAATAATTGGTTGAATACTCAGATTGAAATTAGTTGTACTCGCAGTTAATGCTGATCCAGAAGCTAAATAAACATTAACCGAAACACCGTTAGAACCGCTTCCACCGTTTCCGCCATTTCCTCCTTTACCTCCTGCTCCACCGTTTCCACCACGACCAACTTCAGAAGTTCCATAAATTGAACCATTTCCACCATTTCCACCATTTCCACCAATTCCACCAGTTGCACCAGTTCCACCAGTTCCAGATGCTCCAGCTACGACCCAACTATCATTTATTGTTCCTCCAACGCCATTTGTATATAAGTAAACACCAAAGCTTCCGCCTCCTCCAGTTCCTCCAGTTCCTCCAGTTGCTCCTTGGCCACCGCCACCGCCGCCGCCGCCGCCATCTCCAGAACCATCAATACAAAACAAACACGATTGTCCACCGCCACCGCCACCGCCGGTTCCACCTTTTCCTCCATATCCATCAGATCCCGAAGTACCTTGACTTCCAGGTACAAAATAGCCACTAACGTGTGAACCAGCTAAGCCTGAAGCCCCATTTAATCCATTTGCTCCAAGTGCTCCAGTTGTTCCATTACCTCCAGCTCCACCTGGATCCCCCCAGTTTCCGCCTGTTCCTCCCGGTGTTTGAATGGCACCAGCATTTACACCACCACCATTTCCACCAATTTTACCATTGTTACTTCCACTACCACCACTTGCACCGCCGCCGCCGCCGCCGCCAGCACGAATTGAGGAAGATGTTACTCCTGGAGAGCCATTTGATCCCGTTCCACTGCCACCTCCAGTACCTCCAGTACCAGCACCAACTCCATTTCCGGCTCCACCGTTTCCTCCAGGCCCCGAAAACCCAGTATCGTCGATTGCACCTCCTAATCCACCAAAACCATTTGAACCTACTCCTCCTATAACACCTGCAACTCCATTTTGACCTGCTGAAGCATTACCTGGTAATATTTGAGTTCTCGTAAATTCATAGGTTGAACATGAGGTTAAATGAACACAATAAGTAGAAGCTCCAGCTGAAGTAGTAGCACTTGTTGAAATAGTTATATCCTGAAATCTGAAATTTGATTTCCCATTTATATAAATTGCTACTAATCGTTGACTACCAATTGTGCCTTCTAAATTTACATTTGAGCGAAGGATTGTGGTAGCACCTGCTTGACTCGTTTTTGTCCAAGCCGCTGCAGCTTGAAATCCTCCCTCAACTACTACTCCACTACTAGCTAAAACTAAGGGGTTATTAATGGTATATGTTCCCGTAGCTATTTTTATCGTAGTACCACTTAAAGAGGTGCTAAAAGCGGTAACAATATCTTGAGGATCTGCTTGTGTGCCTGCACCAGTAGATAGTCCAGTCGTCGTAACATAAATAGCGTTACACTGAGCAAAAATAGTGGTAGTAATCAAATTGAAAATTGCAATTAATGCAATAACGTAGTAGTGTTTTTTCATGATTAATGTTTTGGTAAGTAGCGCTAATTTAAAAAATATCTTCGTTAATCAAAAATAAATCTCAAGATCAACTTCTTTTTAACTATAGAAATTATTTGTCCTTTGAAAGTTTTATCTTTGTTACAATAAAAGTCTTTTTAACTTTCTCCTTATGCGTTTTGATAAAGAATTAATTGCAAGAAGTGGTGAACAATGTGAAGTTTGTTCATCAACTAAAAACTTAAGTGTTTACGTGGTTCCCCCAACGATAGGAGAGAAATTAGCTGATTGTGTTTATACCTGTAAAACGTGTAAAGACCAATTGGAAGGTAATGAAGAGCTTGATGCAAATCATTGGCGATGCTTAAATGACAGTATGTGGAGTGAAGTTGATGGCGTAAAAGTAATAGCTTACCGCATGTTAAACAACCTGAAAGATGAGGTTTGGCCGATGGATTTGCTAGAAATGATTTACTTGGATGACGATACAATGGAATGGGCGAAATCAACAATGGATGATGAATTTACTATAAAACATTTTGATTGTAATGGCATACAATTATTGGCAGGAGATACTGTTGTTTTGATAAAAGATTTAGAAGTTAAGGGAGCAAATTTCACAGCGAAAAGAGGAACTTCTGTACGAAACATTCGTTTGGTTAAAGATAATTCAGAACATATTGAAGGAAAAGTAAATGGTCAAGGAATTGTAATTCTAACACAATTCGTCAAAAAGTAAATTCTGTTTCAGTTCGAATTTCAATTTGTTTTATAACCGTGATTATTAATTTTGAAAGTTATGTCAGACCAAACACTTATAAAACCAAAAGATCCTAAGACCGCAATAAAGTCTAAGGTGAAATTTATAATTGATGAAGAAAAACAAGTGATTGTTCATTGTTCAATTCCTTGCAGTCCAGGAGATGGAGTTCGTATTTGGAGAACTACTTATTTGATAACTGATGAAAAAATAAAAATTCCATTAATTTATTGGGAAGGAATAACATTGGCTCCCAATTGGACACCATTGTATCACAAAGGTTCACACCAATTCACCTTGATCTTTGGTGGTTTGCCGAAAAGCTGCAAATCATTTTCTTTAGTGGAAGAAATAGTGCAAGCTGGAGGTTTTTTAGTTAGAGGGATTAAGAGAAATGGGGTAGATGTTTACCGTGTTACTGTTTAAAATCTATT
>VFKM01000185.1 GCA_009885545.1 Flavobacteriales bacterium | reverse complement strand
CCAAACGATAGTTTTCACGCCACCTTTCAAGGTATAAACTACTATCATTACCATGATAATTAAGGTCGTCAACCAAAAAGGGAAATCAATTTCGTCTAAGACAAACAATTGCAATACGTTGATTACAAGATACAAACGTACTGTCGCACCCAACGTTCTCGACAAAATGAAATAACCTGCTCCCCATTTATAAGCATTAAAGCCCAAACGATATTCTAAATAGCGATAAATAGACGTTAAATTGTATTTATAATACAAGGGCAAAAGAACATACGCTACAACAAAATATCCTATAAAAAATCCGAGTACCAATTGGTAATAATGCCAACCTCCTGCTCCAACGCCACCTGGAACAGAGACAAAAGTCACACCTGAAAGTGATGTTCCAATCATCCCAAAAGCCACTAAATACCAGGAACTTTTCTTATTTCCAGAGAAAAAAGATTCAGAATCAGCGTTTTTAGATGTCAAAACTGAAATCAAAATCAACACTGCGAAATAGGCAACTAATATCGAAACGACTAATGCTGTACTCATACTTAAAATTGAAGGCTGAAATTACGATTATTTGTTCAATACCGATTAGTATTTGATAATACTGGAATAAAAATCCAGCATAACCAAATCCAGCTCGGCATTACACCTAAACTAAGAGTATTGAAAATTTTAAGTAAAAATGGTGTAAATTTCATTTAATGATGATCATAATCCGTTACTTTAATGTCAAATTGAATTCTATCTTTGTATTTAAAAATTTTAGACCATGGATGTTGTATTGCAAATTGCCTTGATTATTTTTCCTGCGGGAGCAGTATTATTAACAACGATTTTCTTTCTGAGAAAAGAATCGTCACAAGAATTGCGTTCGATGCAAATTGAAATGAAGAAACAACGTCAAGAGTTCTTTTTACCCAATCGGGTTGAATCGTATCAACGGGCAGTTTTGTTAATGGAACGTATTCATCCAAACAGTTTGGTAATGCGTTTGCACAATCCTGGATTACCAGCTAGAGCTTTACAAGCTGAATTTTTACAAGCAATTAGAGATGAATACGATCACAATGTTGCGCAACAATTGTTTGTTTCAATACAAGGTTGGCAAATGGTTAAAAATTCAAAAGAAGAGACTGTGAAAATCATCAATCTTGCTGGGAATCAAATGACAGCTGCAGCAACTGGAATGGATTTATCTGCTAAGATTTTTGAAATCGTTGCGGAAATTGGGCAATTACCAACTGAAATTACTGTTGAATATTTAAAAAGAGAATTGCAGGAGTTGTTTTAAAAAACGAATGCCGACATCTCGACAAAAGCTCGATGTACGTCGAGATGTTAGTTTTTACTCTAAAATTATTCTTAAATCATCAATTTCAATAATATCTCCAGGAATTAGTTTCGCGCGTTTACGTGTTTCAACTTCACCGTTTCGAATTACTTCACCTTGTTCGACAATGTATTTTGCATGTCCACCAGTTTCAGCGATTCCAAGTGCTTTTAATAATTGAATAAGCTCAATATATTCTCCTTCTATTTTAAATTCTTGTTTCATTTTTCTTTATTATAATACCCGTATAAAATTTCTGCAGCATGAAATGAACTAATCTCACCAGAAAGGACTTTTTGTTCCATGTTTTTTAATTCATTCATAGACGTTTCATTTCCAAAGAAGTCATTTAAAATCAATTCTCTCAGCGATTCCGACAACCAATATTTATCTTGAATTTTTCGATGCTTATCAAACCAACCATTGATTTTTGTTTGATTTGAAAAAGATTCAATTGTTGTCCAAACTTTGTCGATGTTATCATTCGTATAAGCGCTGCAGGTGAAGGAAGGCGCAACCCAATCACTTGCTTTTGGTGGAAAAAGATGCATTGCGTTTGCATATTCACGACTGGCCATTTGAGCTTTTTTCTCATTATCGCCATCCGCTTTTGTGATTACTAAAGCATCGGCCATTTCCATAATACCTCTTTTGATACCTTGCAATTCATCTCCTGCACCAGCCAACATTAGAAGCAAAAAGAAATCAACCATCGAATGAACCATTGTTTCAGATTGCCCTACTCCAACAGTTTCAATTAGAATCACATCAAATCCAGCTACTTCACATAAGAAAATACTTTCACGTGTTTTTCTTGCAACTCCGCCAAGTGTTGAACCAGCAGCAGAAGGACGAATAAAAACATTTTTCATCACAGACAAATCTTGCATGCGCGTCTTGTCACCTAATATACTTCCACCACTTTCACTGCTTGATGGATCAATGGCTAAAACAGCAACCTTCATTCCTTTGTCAACCAATACTTTCCCAAAAGCTTCTATAAAAGTACTTTTACCAACTCCAGGAACACCTGTAATTCCAATTCGGATTGATTTCCCAGAATAAGGTAAACTTAACTGGATTAAATCATTTGCCATTTCTTTATCAGCCGGCAATGTGCTTTCTAATAAGGTAATACAAGAGCTCAATGCAACGAGGTCGCCTTTCAATAATTTCTCAAATAAACTTGCTACAGAGCGAGACGTTCGTCTGAGTTTTCGTTTATTCAACCAATTTTCTAACTGTTGCTGATCCATTGAAACAAATGTAGAAAAAAATAAAGGACATATAGACTTTAGGAGTTTAAGACTTCAGGATATTAAGACTCAAAAAATAGACTCGTTCATATATAACCTTGCTGATTTTCAATAGCAGAAAAAAATTGGTTTTAAAATAGTAGGTTTTGAAGTTTATTAGTCTTTTGTCCTAAAGTCTTAATATCCTAATGTCTTGAAGTCTTTCTTTTAAAACTCTTTCACTAACTTTAACCCCATGAAACGAATTGGCTTAATGTCAGACACGCATGGATACATTGATCCGAAAATCTACGATTACTTCAAAGATGTAGATGAAATTTGGCATGCAGGTGATGTTGGAACTATTGACGTTATTGATGAATTACGAAAATTCAAACCATTACGAGGCGTTTATGGAAATATTGATGATTATATTATTAGAAAAGAACTTCCTGAATTCAATCGGTTTAACTGTGAAGACGTTGAAGTATTAATAACTCATATTGGCGGTAAACCAGGTAATTTTTCCATCCCGGCAACAACAGAATTGAATAAAAAGTCTCCCAAATTATTTATTTGTGGTCATTCACATATACTTTTAGTCAAAATGGACTCAAGATATAATATGTTGTGTATGAATCCAGGAGCTTGCGGTTATAAAGGATTTCATTCCGTTAAAACTATTCTACGGTTTTCAATTACAGGAGATCGAATACATGATTTGGAAGCAATTGAAATAGGAAAAAGAGTATAGAATAAAATTTTTAGCTTTTCTTTGCGTTAATAATCCCGTATGAAATTTATCTTTTCTTTTTCTTTAATATTTAGTTGCTTTTTCACGATTGCTCAGACAGGTGGAACGACAACATTTGCTCTTTTAGACCTTACCTATAATGCCCGTGCAGCAGGTTTAGGTAATGATTTCATTTCGGCTAAAGATCAGGACATTAATTTGGGTGTTGCCAATCCTTCGTTATACAACGATAAAATGCACAATACATTAAGTGTCAATCAAGCATTATTATCTGGAGGAATTAATTATGGCCAAGTTGTATATGGAAAGAAACTAAAGGTTGGTTTTTTAGGAACATCCATTCGTTATGTTAATTATGGTGAATTTAGACGAACAGATATTAACGGTAACGACCAAGGAGCCTTTAACCCATTTGAATGTATACTTGGTGCAGGATACGGAAAACAACTAAATCCAAGAATTTCAGTAGGAACCAATTTAAATTTTATTTATTCCCAATTAGAAAGTTATAGTGCGTTTGGAGCTTCATTAGATTTAGCTGGAACATATACAAATAAGAAAGAGGATTTTCTTGTGACAGCAATGGTTAAAAATGCTGGGGTACAGTTTAAAGGATATTATAATAAAGTGCGATCCCCACTGCCGGCTGAATTTCAATTAGCAGCATCTTATAAATTGAGTCATGCGCCTTTTCGTTTTTCAATATTAGCACATCATCTTAATAAATGGAACATTACTTATGTTGATCCTAACCTTAAACCAACGGTTGATGCATTAACAGGTGATACAATTCCAGTTAAATACGCTGGTTTTGGAGAGAAACTTGCAAGGCATTTCACTTATTCAGCTGAGATAATGGCTTCAAAAAACATTCATTTGCGATTTGGATTTGACTATCATAAACGCCAAGAAATGAAGCTGGAAGCAAGACCTGGTATTGCAGGTTTCAGCTTTGGAGTAGGTTTTTATTTCAAAAAAATCTCAATAGATTATGGTTTTTCCGTTTATTCGAGAGCAGGTTTTAACAATATGTTGACACTTTCGACCAATTTGTCCCGTTGGAAAAAATAAATTTTCATTTTTTTTTGATTTTTTTTTGTTTCGCTAAATCAGTTTAGTAAAGCATTTACGTAAGCTGAGAGTTTATTAACTTCTATTTGTTTATTTTTTTTTGTAACCTTTTAATGTTACCTGCAGTAAATTAGCCCAACCATAACAAATAAAAATTAAAGTTTATGAAAAAATTAGCAATTTTAGTAGGAGCAATCGCATTGACAAGTTCAGCTTTCGCTCAAAGACCAGTAGATTCAAATCCATTCTCATTAGAAGGTGGTTTATCTAT
>VFKM01000116.1 GCA_009885545.1 Flavobacteriales bacterium | reverse complement strand
GCATCGGTTTGTGGTACCGAGGGTCGTGGGTTCGAGCCCCATCTTCCTCCCAACAGAAAAGGAGTTCAGAAATGAATTCCTTTTTTTTTATTTACACCATTAAGTAACATGAAGAATCAAGCAGCAATAGAAAAAAGAAGAACGTTCGGTATCATCGCTCACCCAGATGCTGGAAAAACTACCTTGACAGAAAAATTACTTCTTTTTGGTGGAGCAATTCAAACTGCTGGAGCTGTAAAAAACAATAAAATCAAGAAAACCGCTACTTCCGATTTCATGGAAATTGAAAAGCAACGTGGAATTTCCGTTGCCACCTCAGTTATGGCATTTGAATATGGTGGTAAACAAATAAACATTCTTGATACTCCTGGACACAAAGATTTTGCTGAGGACACATACAGAACACTAACAGCTGTAGATAGTGTAATACTCGTGATCGACTGTGCAAATGGTGTTGAATCACAAACTGAAAAGTTAATGGAAGTTTGTCGTATGCGAAAAACACCTGTTATCATATTTGTGAATAAAATGGACCGTGAAGGAAAAGATGCGTTCACACTTTTGGATGAATTGGAAGAAAAATTAGACATTAAAGTACGCCCATTGACTTGGCCTATAGGAATCGGAGATCGCTTTAAAGGCGTTTATAACATTTACAATCAAAATCTAAACCTTTTCCAAGCCAACAAAACCAAACGCGAAGAAGAAATTGTTTCAATAAAAGATTTGAATGACCCTCAATTAGATACGCTTGTTGGTGAAGCTTTCGCGAATGAATTAAGAGAAGAAATTGAAATTATTGATGGCGTTTATGACACTTTTGACAGAGAAAAATATTTAACTGGAGAAATAGCACCCGTTTATTTCGGTTCAGCTGTAAACAATTTTGGTGTTCAAGAATTATTGGATTCATTTATTGAAATTTCTCCTTCACCAATTGGACGTGAAACAGATGCTCGTTTTATAGAACCAAGTGAATCAAAATTCACAGGTTTTGTATTTAAAATTCACGCAAATCTAGATCCTAAACACCGCGATAGAATTGCTTTCTTGCGTATCGTTTCTGGAAAATTTGAACGAAATCATTTTTACAACCATGTTCGTTTGAATAAAAACTTCAAATTCTCCAATCCAACATCCTTCATGGCACAAGATAAAAGTGTTATTGATGAAGCGTTTCCCGGAGATGTAATTGGTTTATACGATACTGGAAATTTCAAAATTGGTGATACTTTAACGGAAGGTGAAAAATTGATGTTTAAAGGAATTCCTTCTTTCTCTCCTGAGATCTTCATGGAATTAGAGAATTTGGATCCAATGAAATCAAAACAATTGGAAAAAGGAATTCACCAATTAACCGACGAAGGTGTTGCACAAATGTTTATCATGCAACCAGGTAAACGAAAGATTGTTGGTACTGTTGGACAATTACAATTTGAAGTTATTGCTCATCGTTTATTGAATGAATATGGTGCAAATTGCCGATTCGTTCCTAAAAACTATTACAAAGCATGTTGGATAACGACAGATAACAAAGAACAATTAGCTGATTTCATGAGAGCGAAAACAAGTTATCTAGCAAAAGACAAAGACGACAACTTGGTTTTCTTAGCAGAAACAACTTTCTTATTAGCAATGGCAGAAAAGGATTATCCAGATTTGACTTTCCATACGACTTCGGAATTTAAGCTGGAGAATTGAGTTACAAGTTGCTAATTATACTTGCACTGAGCTTGTCGAGGTGAGTTGCGAGTTAGAAATACTGATTTTGAAAAAACATTTTACTCCTTAATAAATTTCTTTTGAAATAATCTTCCTGATGCAGTTTTAAAACGTACAAAATACATTCCAGCCTCCAATAAGGAAACTTCAATTTTTTGTGAATTAAAATTAGTTAATAATACATTTCCTTTCAAATCGAGAATCTCTGAATTTTCAATATCAATTCCATTTGATGAAAAAGTAAGAATATCTTTTACTGGATTTGGATAAATAGTAATAGATTGTGCGTATTCTTTTTCGTAAACATCCAACCAAGCTGGAGGATTATTGATTTTTAACACATGTAAATTCTGGGTATTTGCAACCCACAAATTACCAGAAGTATCAACTTCAATACTTATGCGCGTGCTAAAATCTATAGGAGAATTCGATGCGTCATAGACTTGTGTCCAAGTTTCTGAAGCTTGATCATAATACCCAATTGCATTTGCATAAAACCAAGAATCTCCAAAAACTGCCCAAATATTATCTTGGTTATCAAACTCAAATTCTATAACACTTGATGAAGGCATATTAATAGAATTACCAGGAGTTATTGTATCAATAAATGCATCATTATATGCTAATGAAAAACCTAAAGCACCTGATACATAAAGTGTATCTGTTTTTTTAGCAAATTTGAAATCATAATTTGAATTATCTAAAAGCATTGATGTGTCAGCAGAATATATTGTTAACACTTCATTTGTATAATTTGCTATACTACCTGAAACAGTGCCACCGCTGACCCACATCACTCCTTTTCGAGAAACTATTCTACTCAAAAAAGAAACATTCCCATTATATACAAAACCATTATAAGTCGAAATAAAGTTAGTATTATTACTTTTTGCCATCCAAATTGTATCAATATCATTAGATAAATAAGAACCTCCACTTCCTAAATAGGTAATTGCCCATGACGTTCCATTGAATTTATATAATCCATAATTCTGATCACACATATAAACTAAATCTGAAGTAAATTCAAATTCTAATGGACTTCCTAATGGTTGCAAGAGAGCATCTGTTGTATTATCGTGTAATTCTATAGTGCCATCATTTCTTAACACCTGTATTTTGCTACCTTTTGCCATCCAGATTGAGTTGTCATACGGGTTGATTTTAAACTTTTTAGATGCGATAGTTCCTGCACCACCGCCAGTAAAAGCACCAATTGAACTAATATCTGAACCGTAAATTGTTTGCCAAGTTTGTCCAAAAAGATTGGAAACCATAAAAAAACTAATAATAAGCTGTATTACTCTCATAACTTTATCCATTTTTTAGAAATAATAAGACCATTTTGATCAAAAGCATTTATAAAATAAAGCCCTTGTTTCAAGTTTTCAACATTGAATGCATATTCCTTTCTTTCAGTCACAATACCTGTTTTTTGAATCACTTGACCACTTGTATTTATCAATTTTAAAATTCCTTGATCAAATGGAACTGACAGAAGTACGTTTAAAGTGTTTCCAGGGTTTGGATAAATCGTCATTTCTAAAGAACTTAAATCTTTTGAAAGGGAATGAATCCCAGCTAAGGAATCGTACATTAAGTTATCTGCAGTACAAGGAAAGTCATATCGGAATTGCAACGTAGTATCTCTAATATAAATACTATAAGCCATTTTTAAAGAATCCTCAGACGGATTAATTGGATACCAAAAGTTTTCATTATCAACTATTCCATTATCAATTCCGAAAGTATATTTTCCAATAAAATGATACGTATATCCCGTTAATTTTATTTTCTTATTGACTGTGTCAACTGATGTTATTGTTGCAAAGGGCTCAACTTTGAATGTATCAGACTCAGAAACCCATCCATATTGTCCAGTAAGTCCGAGAATTTGCCATACGTTAGTTGTATCGTTTATTAACTGTAAGGTATTGGTTTGACTGTGTCGAACCCATGTGTCTAATAATTGAGTACTACCTGGTAAAATAAACTCTGAAAAATCGTAAGTTAACTCATGTTTTATGCGTTCCACACGGTAATGTCTTTCTAACTGAAGAGTAAATTGAGAACCCAATGGTCCTCCCGCTAAAGCCTGCAATGGCTTATTTAAAAAAAAGGTAATTGTATCACTTTCAAGTTGTATAATTGTGTCAGGTGCATTTTCAGGATGAATAATCTGATATTTCGGAAAGTCAATCATTTTCATTGCTTTGTGAGCATCCAATCTACCCCAACCTGCTCGAACATCATAGCCAGTTTCCATTACATCTACAGCAGATTTTTGTAAAATATACTCAACATCTGCTTGGTCTAAATTTATATTTGAATAGCAGTTTTTATTGTATTTACTTAATAATAATGCAGTAACTCCTGAAACATGTGGTGCAGCTGCAGACGACCCTCTAAAATGTCTATACTCTATATCACTTGTATCCGCTTGACTGCTTTTGGTTGTAACTATTATAGAATCAGTTCCTGGTGCAATCAAATCAATGCTTCTACCATAATATGAATAATATGCCTCATTAAATGAATTATTTGTTAATCCATCCAACCAATTCCCATCAATTCCCGAGGAACCAACACTTACCACCCAAGAATCGTCATAACTGGCTGGATATTTCACAAGACCGATAGCGGGAGTTAAAAGGTCTGAAACTGCATGATTACCTCTAGAAACAACATTAATAACACCATTTTGCAATGAAAAAAGAAAAGACTCTCTACACAATTGACAATCTACAAATTCACCTATAAAACCTAAGTCATCGTCTCCATCACTCCCTCCCCCAATAACAGGGACTTTTTCATTTTGTATTTTTATTGAGTTTTGTACTTTCAACGCATAACTATGGTTGCCAATATGAATTCCATAACCAGGTGAATTTATTAAATATGGGGAAGGTCCAAGATCAGTAAGACCATCCCAATTATAGTAGGAACCGACGGATCTTGCAGCATCAATTATAGCTACAGAAGCACCTTGGGCATTCGCATACCCAAAATTATCCATTATTTTAAAATCAATCAAACTAACACCAGTTGTATCACTCCCATCACCACCTGCAATACCGGCAATACCGATAGAATTATTTCTTTTTGCACCAATAATTCCAGCAACAGGAGTACCATGATCAAAATAATCGACTCCCCATTCATGAAGTGGATCTTGGTTATATCCCCATCCAGTTAATAGGTCTAATTCAATATGAGCACTATCGACTCCTGTATCAAAAACACCAACTTTGATGAATTTTTTTCCTGTTTCAATTGACCATGCACTATCAATATTTATATGAGAATTCGGTTGTGTAAAACTGTATAATGAAATTTGATTTGCAAATAATTCGTCATTCGGAAGATTATCCGGTTCTCCCTCATAATCAGGATGAGCATAAATTATTAAAGGATAAAAATTATTAATTGTGTTTAAAAATGTTTTAAAGTCAACGTTTTTTGGTTTATCAATAATGAAAGTTGCCCAAAATGGTGGCATACTTATTTTTTTTCCTTGTCTAGAGATTGAAATTGAATCGGATATTTTTAAATGAGGAAATAACTTTTTAAGTTCCAAATCTCCTAAATTAAGTAATGAATCTTTTATACTTGACAGGTAGTTTTTTCCCTCTGGATTCAAATAATTACCTAATTTTTGATTATCAAAACCAACGTTATCTATTTTATCAAAATCTAAAAGTTTAAAATTCAACCGCACTATCAAATGATCAGTAGGAAAATTTGTTTGGGCAAACAAATTTGAATTGAAATGAGCAATAAGAATTAGTGTGTAAATTTTTAACGTAAATTTTTAACGTAAATTTTTGCATAAAAAACAGATTATTTCTTGTGTAATGATACAAATATTTCTTGATTTTTCAAAAATATAAATATTGAAAATCAACATATTACTATATCTTGTAATTAACAACCTGCATGACTTAAGCTTCATAAAGTTCAGATTTGAAAAAACAACAAATCATCTTGGTTCAAAAAAACTCGCAACTCATCTCGATAAGCTCGTTGCAAGATTAACTTGTAATTATATCAGGTAATTCCTCTAAATAATTCAATTGTGTATTCTCACGGTCGATCTGGCAAACTATATGCTGCAAACCATTTGTCACCATCAACAAATCAACATTTAAAGCCGCATTGTATTGCGCAATTTGATTGAATGTTTTTTCGGTTAGATTAATTTCTGGCGCTTTGCATTCTATAATGAGTTTTGGCTTCCCATCGTTTCCAAAAACAACAACATCACAGCGTCTTGAAAGTTGATTGATTTCAATTGCCATTTCAGCAGCGATAAGTCCAATTGGAATTTGTTTTTCTTGAATTAAAAAATGAATCAAATGCTGACGCACCCATTCTTCAGGTGTTAAAACCAAAGATTTTTTGCGAATGATGCACCACACAAACACTTGACCTTCTTTCCTGGTTAGTTTCAATTCAGCCTGAGGAAAAGAAAGTGCTTTGAACATAAAACGGTTAGGGAATTAGATTCCTAAAATCAACAAATCGATTTCCTTGTATTTCAGGTTGAAAACTTTTCCTAAAACTTCACTCGTAAGTGTCCCTTTATAAATATAAACTCCTCCACGGAATCCTTGATCATTTCGTATAAGGTCACGGCATCCACCCTGATCTCCCATGTCTAATAATATTGGAGTAAAGATATTTGAAAGAGCAAAAGACGCTGTTCTCGCTACACGGGAAGCAATATTTGGAACACAATAATGAATTACACCGTGTTTTACAAAAGTCGGTTTATCGTGATTTGTAACATGTGATGTTTCAAAACAGCCACCTTGATCGATGCTCACATCTATGACAACAGATCCACTTTTCATACTTTGAATCATTTCTTCACTAACAACACATGGAGTTCTTCCAAGTGGAGCGCGCAAAGCACCTATAACAACATCAGCTCGTTTGAGCGATTTCGAAAGTACTTTTGGATTTAAAATAGAAGTATATATACGTGTTCCAATATCGTTTTGTAAGCGACGTAAACGCGACAATGAACTGTCAAAAACCTTTACAGATGACCCTAATCCAAGTGCCGCTCGAATAGCAAATTCACCAACTGTACCAGCACCAATTACAACAACTTCTGTTGGAGTTACACCAGCTATTCCTCCAAGCATAATTCCTTTTCCATCTGAAAATGAAGACAATAATTCGGCAGCAACCAAAATTGAAGTTGTACCTGCAATTTCTCCCATTGTTCGAACAACTGGAAAAACTCCTTCATCGTCACGGATATAATCCCAAGCAATTGCGGTAATCTTCTTACTCATCAATTTTTGAAGAATAACTTTTGGCTGATTTGAAAGTTGCAATGCCGATATCAACGTTTGATTTCCTGGCATCATTTCAACTTCCTCTTCTGATGGTGGAGCTACTTTAAAGATAATATCACATTCAAATACTTCCTTTGGATTAGAACAAATTTCTGCACCAGCCTCACTGTATTCGTTGTCTGTGAAGTTCGATCCTTCACCACTTTTTGACTCAATTTTTACACGGTGTCCATTTGCAACGAGCAACGAAACAGCATCAGGAACTAACGCTACACGTCTTTCTTGGAAAGAGATTTCTTTTGGAATTCCGATAAACAAACTTCCTTTTTTACGGGCAATTTCCAACATTTCTTCTTTCGGAAGTAAGCTTCCTTGTTGGATCAATTTCTTGAGGATATCTGGATCTGTTATCATTGTTCGATTGTTATCGTTCGTGAATCGTTGTCTAATTTACGAATATACACCCAAATCGTGTTATTTGGCAACAAATTAATCACTTTTTCTGGCCATTCTATGAAACATACTCCGCCATTGTATAACATCTCTTCAATTCCAGCGTCAAATGCTTCAGTATCACTGTTGATACGAAACATATCAAAATGATTGATTTTACCAAACATGGCACTTTCATATACATTAACGATTGAATACGTAGGTGAACCTTCTAATTCTTTGATTCCCATTGCCGTTAATAAGGCTGAAATAAATGTAGTTTTCCCAATCCCCATTTCTCCGTCAAAGGCAAAAATTTTGTTATGACCAAACTCTTCTAAAAAAAGCTGAGATACGCGCGGAAGATCTACTATGCTGTCAATTGTGTATGTCATTCGCAATAATAATGAGTCGAATTTTTTCTAACGTAAAATTAACAATTCTACTCATTACATCATTTCTCTTCTCTCAACAATTTCAATAAATCATTCATTCCATTTGGCTCCTTCCCAAAATCGAAAACCACTTTATGAACTTTATTATTTGACATTATTTCAACCCACTCCGCTCCTCTATCTGCACAATCAGGACATCCAATTGTTTTATCTAACAAGAAAAAAGAATCCACTACAAAAGAATTAACTAGCTCATTCCAACTTGCAATATCAAGAATCAGCGTATCCGATTTATCTGGAAATTCTGCAGGATCTGTCCTTCCATAAGCTTTACTAAACACAATCTTTTCTTGTGGGGTGTATGTTGATTCTTTAAAACAATAACCATGACACATTCCAAAACTAGAACCGTGTTTAATATATGTTATTGAACTTATATTTTTAGATGAAGAACACGAATACAAAACACTTATAAACAGTAATATAGATATTGAATAATATTGTAATTTCATTTTTATTTCTTTGGATTCATAATGATAAAAGGAATCAACATTTCTTCTAAAGAAATTCCACCATGTTGAAATGTTTGACCATAATAATTGACGAAATGATTGTAATTATTTGGATAAACGAAGAAATCACTTTCTTTTGCGAAAACAAATTCAGTTGACATCTTTCCTTTTGGAAGAAATGCATCTCCAGGATTAGCAACTCTGTACACCTCCTTGTCATTATATGACAATCCGCGTCCAACCTTGTATCTTAAATTAGAATTCGTATTTCTTTCACCAACAATTTTAACAGGGTTTGTCACACGAATTGTCCCATGGTCGGTTGTAATCACCAATTTTGCTCCAAATTCTGCAATTTTCTTAACAATATCGTGCAATGCTGAATGTTCAAACCAAGATAAAGTTAAGGAACGATAAGCAGCTTCATCATCCGCTAATTCACGAATTACTTCCATTTCCGTGCGTGCATGAGAAAGCATATCAACAAAATTATAAACGATAAAATTCACATCATTTTCTTTCAATTGATTCATATTATCCAACAATCGTTTCCCAGCATCGAGATTGGTGATTTTATTGTACGACCATTTTACATTTTTACCCAAACGCTTCAAATTCGCTTCAAGAAAATCTTTTTCGTGCATATTTTTCCCACCTTCTTCATCTTCATTTTTCCAAAGTGTAGGAAACTTTTTCTCAATTTCACTTGGCATTAAGCCTGCAAAAAATGCGTTTCTAGCATAATGTGTTGCAGTTGGAAGAATCGAATAAATTATTTCTTCTGTTTCTAAAGCGAAATATTTAGCGAAAATTGGCTGAAGAACTTTCCATTGATCGTATCGTAGATTATCAATTACGAGAACAAATGTTTTTTCCTTACCGATGAAAGGTGCAATTTTATCCTTAATGAGAGAATGGAGCATTTGCGGTGCATCATCATCGCCATGCAACCAATCTTCATAGTTTCTTTGAACGTAACGGGAAAACAAATCATTTGCTTCCTTCTTTTGCATGCTAAGAATTTCGCGCATTCCTGAATCTTCAATTTTCTCCAGTTCTAGTTCCCAAAAAACCAATTTGGAATACACTTCAGTCCATTCTTTTGAATCCAAACGCCCGTTCAGTAAAGATCCAAGCTGTCTAAATTCTTGTTGATAATTAGAATTCGTCTTTTGAGAAATTAATTTACTGTGATCCAATATCTTCTTTAAACTCAAAAGAATTTGATTTGGATTCACCGGTTTGATCAGGTAATCGGCAATTTTACTTCCAATTGCCTCTTCCATAATGTGCTCTTCTTCACTTTTCGTAATCATCACAACCGGCACATACGGTTTTGTTTCTTTAATTCTTGTCAATGCTTCAATACCTGATATCCCAGGCATGTTCTCATCTAGAAAAATAATATCGTAGGTATTTTCATTGCTTTTGTCAACGGCATCAGATCCATTATTCACTGAATCAACTGTATAACCTTTTGATTCTAAAAATAGAATATGTGGTTTTAACAAATCGATTTCATCGTCTGCCCAAAGTATTTTGCCTTGCATGTGCGCTTTATTTTATAGTTTTGAATTTGATTTTAAAATTATTCAATTGCGACCGATTCTCAACCGAAATAACAAAAAGAAAATTTTTAACGACCCAGTGTATGGTTTTATTTCAATTCCTGACGAGTTTATTTTTGATTTGATTGAGCATCCTTACATGCAACGGTTAAGACGCATCATGCAACTAGGGATGAGTCATCTGGTTTATCCTGGCGCTTTGCACACGCGTTTTCACCATGTACTAGGGGCTATGCACTTGATGACTTTAGCTATCGCAACAATACGCAGAAAAGGCCATGAAATTTCAGCTATTGAAGAAAGGGCTGTTTTGATTGCTATTCTTTTACACGATATTGGTCATGGGCCGTTTAGTCATGCTTTGGAATATGACATTGTAAGTGGTGTGAGTCACGAAGAAATATCAGGCTTTTTTATTGAACGATTAAGCAAGGAATTCGGAAGTGATATGGATCAAGCTTTATTAATTTTCAAAAATGAACATCCAAAACCCTTTTTACACCAACTCGTTTCAAGTCAGCTAGACATGGACAGATTAGATTACTTGAACCGTGATAGCTTTTACACTGGTGTGAGTGAAGGAATAATCGGTAGTGACCGTTTAATTGAAATGATAAATGTTCACCAAGGAAATTTAGTATTAGAAGAAAAAGGAATTTATTCAATTGAAAAATTTATCGTTGCACGACGTCTAATGTACTGGCAAGTATATTTGCATAAAACAGTTGTTGCGGCTGAATTCATGCTAATTCATACCTTAAGACGAGCAAAACAAGTAGTGAAAAATGGTGAAGAATTATTTGCGAGTCCAACGTTATTGTTTTTCTTGAAAAATGATGTCACACAAAAAGATTTTCATAAAGACCCTAGCGTACTAGATAAGTTTGCTGATTTGGATGATTACGATATTCTTGGAGCAATAAAAGTTTGGCAAAATCATCCTGATAAAGTTCTTTCAACTTTATCAAAAAGATTAGTGAATCGTGATTTATTTAAAATTGAAATTTCACAAACGCCATTCTCTTCTGAAAGAATTCAAAATGAAAAAGAAATCGTATCAAAACAATTTGGACTTGTTAAAGACGAGGTTGAATTTTTTGTTTATTCTGACGTTTTGAGCAACAATGCTTATAACGAGAAAAAGCAAAACATCAACATACTAATGAAAAATGGAGAAATCATTGACTTGAGCAAAGCATCTGATAATTTGAATATTTCTGCTTTAGCTAATCCAGTTGAAAAATACTTTTTGTGTTATCCAGTGAATTGAAAATTCCGAATTCCAAATCCCGAATTCTGAATTTATTGTTTCGACAATTTTCCTGCCTTCCAATCTTGAATCAATTTAGCCCAAGAATAAGGATTCAATAAGTTGTTTACTGGAAGCTGACCATTTGTGTACAATTTCGTGTAACGCTGGTTATTTGAATAATTAGAGGCTAAGCCTGCATCATTTTCTAAACGAGCAGCAACAAAAGCCAAGCTCTCTCCAGACAGTTCACGTTGAGCTCTGCGCAATGCATCATCATAAGGCTGCATATCAACAAACGAACGTGCAAAATCTTCACGTGATGGCCAAGGATAAACTGTGACTGAAGGGAGATTTACGGTGTCTTTTTGCAACATATGTATTATAGAATATCTATTTTCTGTTAGCGTGTCAGGAACGATATAGGTGGATGTTTTGAAACTGTATCCTGAAAACAATAGAGTATCACCTGGCATGGTTACTAATGAGAAAAACCCGTAATAATCAGCAATAACGCCTCTTTCAGAAGTTTTGTCATATACAGTAGTATACGATAAGGGTGCCAAATCACCTTCCGAAATAACTACTCCAGAAAGTTGAATCAAATTCAAAGAATCAACATGACTTCGCTCAAATACTTGAGAAAATGAATCAGTTGACCAAACAAATAATAAAACAACAAGAGTAAATATCGATTTAAACATAACTTTCTTTGTTTAACAAGAGTAGTGTTTATTCGTGACGCACCAAAAACTTTTTGAATAAATTAACAAATGAAAATCAAATCAGCTTTTAATAAAAAAGACAACAGCAATGCTTAAGAAATCACAAAAAAAACACTACATTTGCAAGAATTTATTTAAAAAAATAGGTTCACATGTCACTTTCAAACATCGATAATATTAAAGAAGGATTAACGTACGATGATGTACTTTTAGTTCCGGCTTATTCAGAGGTTCTTCCAAGAGATGTTCAATTAAAAAGCAAACTCACACGCAATATTGAAGTAAATACGCCGATACTCTCGGCAGCTATGGATACTGTTACGGAAGCAAAATTAGCGATCGCAATTGCGCAACAAGGAGGAATTGGTGTTGTTCACAAAAATATGACGATTGCAGAACAAGCACTAGAAGTTCGAAAAGTTAAGCGATCTGAAAGCGGAATGATTTTAGATCCTGTTACACTTTCTGAAAATGCTCTTGTCAAAGATGCATTGAATCTAATGAAAGAAAATGGCATCGGTGGAATTCCCGTTATCGATGAAAACAGACAATTAAAAGGTATTATAACAAACCGTGATTTACGTTTTGAAAAAAATCTAAACAAGCCAATTCGTGAAGTAATGACGACTGAAAACATCATCACTACTGAAGACGGGACAGATTTATCAAAAGCCGAAGACATTCTACAACAGAAGAAAATTGAAAAATTACCTGTAGTTGATGCCAACAATAAACTGATTGGTTTAATTACATATAGAGATATCATCAAAGTTAAAATGTATCCTAATTCTTGCAAAGACTCATACGGAAGATTGCGAGTTGCTGCGGCTGTAGGTGTTACTCAAGATACTATAGAGCGAGTTAATGCACTTGTTGAAGCTGGTGTTGATGCAATAGTTATTGATACTGCACATGGACATACAAAAGGCGTTGTAGACAAACTAAAAGAGGTCAAAGCAGTTCATCCAAAATTAGAAGTGATTGTAGGAAATATTGCTACAGCTGAGGCAGCTAAATATTTAGCAGAAGCTGGAGCTGACGGTGTGAAAGTTGGAATTGGTCCAGGTTCAATTTGTACGACAAGAATTATAGCTGGTGTTGGAGTACCTCAATTATCAGCTGTTAATGAAGTTGCAAAAGCACTTGAAGGAACTGGAATTCCAGTAATAGCAGATGGTGGAATCCGATATACTGGAGATATTGTTAAGGCAATTGCAGCTGGAGCGGATACGGTTATGGTTGGTTCAATGTTTGCTGGAGTGGAAGAATCACCTGGAGAAACAATTATTTACGAAGGAAGAAAATTCAAGTCATATCGTGGTATGGGTTCACTAGAGGCGATGCAAAAAGGTTCAAAAGACCGTTATTTTCAAGATGCAGAGGACGATATCAAGAAATTAGTTCCTGAAGGAATTTCTGGTCGTGTTCCATATAAAGGAAATTTGATGGAAGTAATGTATCAAATAATTGGAGGCTTAAGAGCTGGAATGGGATATTGTGGAGCTCCAACTATTGACAAATTGAAAGGAGTTAAATTTGTGCGTATTACATCAGCAGGGGTTAGAGAATCGCACCCTCATGATGTTACAATAACTAGAGAAGCTCCTAACTATAGTATTAAATAAACGTTAAATAAAATTGTATTATTAATCGTTAAATTTATTTTTGACCTTATAATTAAACCAAAAAAACAAATGAAAAAGAATTTATTAATTGCATTTGGAATATTCTTCAGCATTGGGGTAAGTGCACAAGAAGACCCCGTTTTAATGGAAATAGATGGTAAACCCGTTACAAAATCGGAGTTTTTACAAATCTATCTAAAGAATAATACCAGTCCAAAATACGATAAAGCTGCTCTTGATGAATACATGACTTTATTTACGAAATTTAAATTAAAAGTAGCAGAAGCTGAGGCATTAGGTTATGATACTATTCCAAAGTTGAGTAAAGAACTAGAAGGGTATCGCAAACAATTAGCACTGCCCTATTTAATTGACGAAGCAAAAAATGCAGAACTTGTTAAAGAAGCTTACGAAAGAACTATCAATGAAGTTCGAGCGTCTCATATTTTAGTAAGAATTGATGCTAACGCCCCTCCTGCTGACACATTAGTTGCCTTTAATAAAATAATGGCTATGAAAAAACGCATTGAAAAAGGCGAAGATTTTGCAGCTGTGGCTAAAGGAAGAAATGGCTCTGAAGATCCTTCAGCAGTTAATAATGGTGGTGATTTAGGCTATTTTAATGCTTTTCAGATGGTGTATCAATTTGAAGACAAAGCGTTTAATACTGCCGAAGGGAGTGTTTCTGAACCATTTAGAACGCGCTTTGGTTACCACATTATCAAGGTTACAGATAAACGTTCAGCTCGTGGAACTATAAAAGCTGCTCATATTATGGTCGCAGTGCCAAAAACAGGAACTGACGTAGAATTTACTGCTGCTGAGAAAAAAATCGGCGAGATATACGCTAAACTGCAAACTGGGGCTAAATTTGAAGACATGGTTAAAGAGTTTTCTGATGATCCTAGTTCAAATCAAAAAGGAGGAGAACTACCACCTTTTGGAACAGGCTCAACGACTCGAATGGTTCCTTCATTTGAAGATGCAGCATTTGGCTTAAAAAACAATGGTGATTACAGCGCTCCAGTTCGAACAGATTACGGATATCATATCATTAAAAAGCTAGAATGGAACGATGTTAAATCTTTCGGAGAAATGCAAAAAGAGTTAACCAATAAAGTGAATCGTGATGAAAGATCAAAGAAAACACAAGATTATTTTGTTAACAGGTTGAAAAAAGAATATCAATATCAAGATAAATCTAAAAAAGGTGCCAAATGGTTTGTTCAAAATTTAGATACGAACTATTACTTTGGAAAATGGAATGCTGATAAATTGACAACAGACAAACCAATTTTTGTTTTGGACGGTCAGAAATTTGGACAACAAGCTTTTGCTGATTACTTGGAAAAAAATTACCGTTCTGTTAGAAAAGATGAAAACAGTGTGACAGTTAAAACACAATTGAAAAATTGGGAGAAAGAAGCAATTCTTGAATATGAAGAGACAAAATTAGAAGGTAAATTCCCAGAATTTAAAGCGTTGATTACTGAGTATCATGATGGTATATTATTGTATGAGATAATGTCTGATAAAGTTTGGAACAAAGCTATGAAAGACACTGTTGGTTTAAAAGGATATTTTGAACAGAATCGTTCTAAATATATGTGGGGAAATCGTTTAGATGCTGTCGTTTACGAATGTAGCAATCAACAAATCGCTGATCAAGTATCAAAAATGATTCAAAATGATACTATTAATTCTAAGCACGTTTTAGATTTAATTAATAAAGACAGTGAATTAAATTTACGTGTAAGAACGAATAAGTTTGATACTGAACAAACTTCATTTTTGAAAGATCAAAACTTAAAGGTTGGCGTAAATAAATCGTATCTTTTTGATGGAAAGGTTTATGTTGTGAAAGTGAATGAAAAACTTGATCCTAAAAACAAAGAATTTAGTGAGGCAAAAGGAGCTACAACTTCAGATTATCAAAATTATCTTGAAAAAACGTGGTTAGAGGAATTAAACACGAAACATTCAGTGAAAATATTCGAATCAGTATTATACTCTGTTGGTAAATAAAATTAAATATCCTTATAAACAGGCTGGCATTGTCGTCAGCCTGTTTTGTTTCACCTTATTATATTCTTGCAGTAGCAATGACAAAATACTCGCTCAAGTTAATGACATCCAATTATTAGAGAGTGATGCACTCATTTTAATGGAACATCTTGGCTACGATATAAAAAGCAAAAAAGAAAAAGAACATTTTGTTAATCAATGGGTCGAGCAGCAGGCTTTGCGACTTGAATTAATTAACACGAATACTTCTCAAGCAAAACTTGTTGAAATGCGTTCCCAAGCGTTTTCTGGAGAATTATCAAAATATTATTTGGAAGAGGAAGCAATTTCCAAAAAAGTAGATACAGTAATAACTGAAAAAGAACTCATTAAATATTACAACGAACATAAAAATGAATTTGAACTACAGGATTATCTTGTAAAAGCGATGTATTTAAAAGTTCCAAAACAAACAGACATTGACAAAGAAATTTCTAATCACTACCTGTTAAAAAATGATAAAGATCTTTCTAAAATGAATTCTTATGCTAAACTTTATGCGGAAAACTTTTATTTCGATGATGAAGAATGGATTTACTTTAATGATTTAACAAAAGACATCCCTTTGAAAAACTATAATCGCGATAATATTGTTTTAAATAGGACGAAAACATATTTTTCAGATGAAGAATTTACTTATTTTATAAATATTTTAGATTATAAATTAAAAGATTCTGCACCGCCTTTTAATTTTCTTAAGCCACAAATTAGGGAAATCATTCTTTCGAAAAGGGTCAATAAATTGAGAGAAGAAATTGAATTAACGTTGATCAATAACACAAAAAAGAAATATGACATTAAAATTAATTTGTAGCCTCTCACTCTTTTTTAGCACTTCTTTGTTTTCGCAAAGTGACGGGGAGATAATTGATAAAATTGTAGCTCAAGTTGGAGATAATATTATTCTGTTATCCGATATTGAAGCACAAAAACAACAAGCGATTGTCGCAGGAATAACAACTGCTATGAGTATGGATTGCGAAGTCTTGGAGGAACTAATGTATCAGGAATTATTAATCAACCAAGCAAAATTGGACTCTTTGATAGTTACGGATGAGCAAGTTGATTCTGAAATGGAGAATCGTTTGCGAGTTTTGGAACAACAAATTGGTAGCCGTGAAAAAATGGAATCGTTTTATGGCAAAACAGTTGGTCAGATAAAGGAAGAGTTTCGTCCAATAATTAAAGAAAAGTTACTTGCCGAAGAAATGGAAAGAACGATTACTCTTAATTTATCAGTTACACCGAAAGAAGTACAAGATTTTTACCGTACAATTCCTACAGATTCTATTCCATTGATTAATTCCCAATTAAGCTTTCAACAGATTGTTCATTATCCTGAAATAACAAAAACAGATAAAAGTGCTGCATTTGAGAAATTGGAAGGAATCAGAGAAAACATTCTAGGAGGCAAAAGTTTTGATACACAAGCTAGAATTCACTCTATGGATCCAGGAAGCGCTCCACTAGGAGGTAAAATAGAAGGTTCAAGAGGCATGATGGTTCCTCCTTTTGAAGCTGCAGTTTTTTCTTTAACGGTTGGGCAAGTTTCAGATGTATTTGAGACAACTTATGGTTATCATATAGTTAAACTTTTGGACAGAAAAGGCGATGATTATAGCTGCCAACATATTTTAATTGTTCCTGAGTTTAATGGTAGTGAGCTAGAAAAATCTATCATCACAATGGATTCTTGTTACGCTTTATTGTCGTCTAAAAAAATCACTTGGGAAGAGGCTGTTACTCGGTTTTCAAATGATGAAATGACGAAACAAAATAAGGGAATTATTACCAACCCAATTACAGGAGAACAAACTTGGGATATGGAAGATTTAAATCAAGTTGATCAACAAATTTTCCTATTGACAGATGCCTTGGAAAAAGGTGATTTTTCGTCACCAAATATGTATGTAAATATTTACGACAGAAAACAAGGTATTAGAATGGTTAGATTAATGGGGCGTACAGAACCACACAAAGCTAACTTAAAGGAAGATTATGCATTAATTAAACGTGCTGCTGAAAATGACAAAAAACAGCGTATTATAAATGACTGGATTAACTTGAAAATTGGAAATGCATTTATTCGAATTGATCCTTCTTATCAAAATTGTCCATTCAAAAACAAGTGGATAAAAAAATAGATTCTATATTTAACAAAGAAAAATAATAAAATATATGTCGGATACAGCAGCCATCAATCAGCTAGTTGAACATTATAAAGAATTAAAAAACGAAATACACAAAGTTATTGTTGGTCAAGACGATGTTGTAGACCAAGTTCTTATCTCTGTTTTTTCAAGAGGACATTGCCTTTTAGTTGGTGTTCCTGGATTAGCTAAAACATTGTTAGTAAATACAATTGCTCAAACATTGGGATTGAGTTTTAATAGAATTCAATTCACACCCGATTTAATGCCTTCCGACATTATTGGGTCTGAGATTTTAGACGAGAATAGAAATTTTAAATTCATCAAAGGGCCATTATTCTCAAATATTATTTTGGCTGATGAAATTAATAGAACACCTCCCAAGACGCAATCTGCTTTATTAGAAGCAATGCAAGAAAGATCTGTTACAACTGGTGGAGTGAACCATGTTTTACCTGCACCTTTTTTCGTTTTAGCAACGCAGAACCCTATTGAACAAGAAGGTACCTATCCCCTTCCAGAAGCTCAATTGGATCGTTTTATGTTTAATATTTGGGTAGACTATCCGAGCTACGTTGAAGAGCTTGCAATTGTTAAGGCTACAACAAACGACTACAATGTAACATTAAAACATATTCTAACATCTGAACAAATAATGGATTATCAAGCGTTAATTCGCCGTATTCCAGTTGCTGACAATGTAATGGAATATGCAGTGAAATTGGTTGGTAAAACACGTGCCGGTTCTGAATTTGCGCCACAAATCACAAAAGATTACATCACTTGGGGAGCTGGTCCACGTGCATCTCAATATTTAATTGTTGGAGCGAAATGTCATGCTGCTTTGAACGGTCGTTTTTCGCCAGATATTGAGGATGTTAAAGCTGTTGCAAAACCAATTCTACGTCACCGTTTGGTGCGTAATTATCGGGCTGAGGCTGAAGGGTATTCTATGGACAAAATCATCGACAGCTTACTATAAAAACCGCTGCAAAATATATTACTCTTCGTTATTTCAACAATTTAACATCCTCAATTACACGTGTAATATCCGGTCTTAAATTGTTTTTGTGCCTCAACTAAGCGTTAGCGATTTCACCGAAGGTAATTAATAAATTTTGTAGAGGTCTTTTAAATAAATGAAAAAAATGGAATTCATAACAATCAAAACATTTGACAATTCCATCGACGCTCATCTTTTAAGAATTGAATTAGAAAATGAAGGAATTGAAGCCTTCATTTATGATGAGCATACTGTAACTGTTTTTCCTTTGTATTCCAATGCCGTTGGTGGGATAAAAGTTAAAGTATTAAAGGAAGATTTAGCTCATGCACAAAGTATTTTATTGGCAAATACTGCACTTATTATTTGTCCGAATTGTAAATCTCAAAATGTTTTAACTAATTACAAATCAATGAAAGGAGCGAAAGGTATGCTATCCGCTTTTTTATCTCTTTTTACAGTTACTTACCCATTTCATTACGAGGTTGTCAATAAATGCAGAGATTGTAACGAAGAGTTTAATTTAAAAGAATAATTTTTCTCAATATTAACGTTGAGTAATATTACCAGTTTTACCTTGGATTGTGTGTTTTATAAAAAAATGAAAAGTGTGAACCTAATTAAAAAAACTATTTTACATCATTTGCGACTCTTTAAAACATAAATAAATTCATTTTTTGTGATTATTCCTTCGTTTAAAGTTTGAATTTGTTCTTTTAAACCTCTTATAACTTCGTTATACAATTCATCAATTTTTTCAATTGGATTTATATAATTTGTATTTATATATCCAGATTGTATACATGCCTTAAAAATTACTTGATCTGAAAATCCTTCTATCACTTCGGGGGAAACCTCTAGTATAGCTGCAAATTCTATTAGACGCTCATGATTTATGATAAGTTTACCACTTTCAATATCGGAATAAGTACTTTGACTAATAGATAATTTATTCGCCATAAAACTTTGCCTTAGATTCTATAGTTCTCTAACCTTGCGTATTTTTACGCCTATTGCTCTATCCATTTTTCGATAATATATCTTCCAAAAGTAATAAATTATCTTATATTTTTTCTTCATTAATAAATCGGTTTTCATACTTTTCATTATTGTCAATAAAGGTTAGACCAATGTGACTTGCTAGAATGACAAGTATTCCATTTAAAAAATATTAGATTTTTTTTTTATAAAACTGAAATAAACCAAATTAAACCTAAAAGTTAGTAGCAAAAAACCTAAATTTGAGTAACTGATCATCCATCTTTTGGAAATATAATAATTTACTCCATTTAGAAAAAAGTGCCAAAGCGGGAGAATTAAGTCTGAACACTCCCGAACACAAAGTAGGACTAAATTTAAATTACATTAATATGAAAAATTCGATTTTTATTTTATTTTTTTTGTCCATTACAGCCTTTGGTCAAAACGAAAACTCAAACCCAACACTTGACCTAAAAGTAGTTGGTTCTATTGGTTATGGCCTCCAAGAAGTTACTTCCTTAGTAGATATTGAAGGTTGTATTCACAAAACAATACCACACGCTGGTGGACTTTTCATAATAGACGAAATCGTTAAAATGAAATTAGACAATGATAATTCATTAATGGGTGAACTAATCAAAGAAAGTATAGAAGGAAACATTTTTGCCACTAGGGTATGTCATGAAAATTCAAATAATTTATTCATAGAGCCAGGGTTAATGTTGCCAGAAGGATCAGTGGTTACTGAAATTTACGACTCTTATGGAAATGTTATTGAAATGTATTGTGCTCTAGCTGAAGGTAATGTTTTTGTAGGTACAGTAGGTAATGATCAAATCTTAACTGC
>VFKM01000107.1 GCA_009885545.1 Flavobacteriales bacterium | reverse complement strand
CGGTGTGTGGGCTAAAACAATCAATAGTTAATACAGATACAGGTAAAGAATTACCCGAGTATACTCAATATACGCGTCACGAGACTCCTGCTGTTGTGCCAATTATCAGAAATGTTGATATCACCAAGTTGACTACTGGAAATTATGAGCTGAACTATACTCTTTTATCAAGAAGTATGGTTGAACTTACTACCCAAACATATTTTTTTCAGAGAAGCAATGACATTGAGGTAGAATGGGATCTTGCAACTTTAGTTTTAGATCCAACATTTCAAGAATCTATTACTGATGACAGTGTAGAATATTATTTAGAAAGCTTTATACCAATTTCGAAAGCAGTTGAAGTGAAAAATATCATTTCCACATTAAAAAGCCATGATAGAGAAGCTCAAAGAAAACACATTCAAGCATTTTGGCTTCTTACGGCGCCAACAAATACAACAGAAGCATGGTTGAAATACAAATCTCAAGTTCAATTAGTAGAGGAATTATATTCTAACAACTTTCAAGAAGGTTTTGAGACAGATCGCGGTAGAGTTTATTTACAATATGGATCGCCAACAAATATTGTACAAAGAGAAACATCATCAAATGAATACCCTTATGAAATTTGGCAATACAACAAAATAGGCGCATTTAGTAATAAACGTTTTATCTTTTACAACCCTAATTTAGTAAACAATACCTACGTATTATTGCATTCTGATATGATTGGAGAGCTTAAAAATCAAGGATGGCCACAAACACTGGTAAAAAGAAATACCACCAATGGTAATATTGATGATCCGAATGCTGATGTCCAAAAACACTATGGTACAAACAGCAATGATTTGTTTCGTCAATATTAATTCCTAATATTGCGCCAAATCAAATATTATTTGTGGATTCTATAGCAATTGTAATTTTAAACTGGAACGGAAGAAATTTTTTAGAGCAATTCTTACCTTCTGTTTGTGCGTTTTCTAATGGTGCGAAAATTATTGTTGCAGATAATGCCTCTACCGATGATTCAGTTGAATTTCTTAGAAATAACTATCCGACCATTCAAATTATTATAAATAAATCAAATGGTGGTTTTGCTAAGGGCTATAACGATGCTCTAAAACAAGTGGACGCCGAATTATATTTACTTCTAAACAGTGATATTGAGGTTACTGAAAATTGGTTGAAGCCATTATTAAAAACAATGGAAGATAAGTCCGTTGCAGGTTGTCAACCAAAAGTTTTATCTTATCATAACAAGTCTTTATTCGAACATGCCGGCGCATCAGGTGGATTTTTAGATCGTAATTATTTCCCGTTTTGTAGAGGACGTATATTTGATAAATTTGAACATGATGAAGGCCAATACGATAGTGAAATTGAAGTTTTTTGGGCTACAGGAGCATGTTTATTAATTCGTTCTGAACTTTTTCATAAGGTTGGCGGATTTGATGAAGCCTTTTTTGCACATATGGAGGAGATCGATTTGTGTTGGAGATTAAAAAAACTAGGATTTAAATTTGTTGTCAATCCAAAATCTACAATTTATCACGTGGGTGGTGGAACTCTACCCTATTTATCTCCTCAAAAATCGTATTTGAATTTTAGAAACAGTTTATTTATGATCGTGAAAAACCATGAAGGAATTCTATTCTTTAAACTCATTCATCGTTTAAATTTAGATGGAATAGCTGGAATTCGTTTCTTTTTAAGAGGTGATTGGAAACATCTAGCAAGTGTTTTAAACGCTCATGTTGCAATGTACCGCCATTTATCAGTTCTATTGAAACAACGTAAAGAAATCAAAGTGAAATCCACAAATTTCAATTCGAATGGTTTGTATCGTGGAAGTATTTTATGGGCAAGGTATTTTAAAGGGGTAACGAAATTCAAAGATTTGAATCAACGCTTATTTATTTCAAAAAAGTGAATCGCTAATTCATAACTTTTCAATCCAAATCCAAAAATGCATCCAACGACAACAGGAGATAATAACGAAGTATGTCGGAATTCTTCTCGTTTCGTAATATTTGAAATATGAACTTCTACAACAGGAACAGCTATTGCGGCAACACAATCTCTTAAAGCGACACTCGTATGTGTAAAACCACCAGCATTCAAAATAATTCCGTCGTGATCAGATTCTTGCAAACAATTGATTAATTCTCCTTCAATATTTGACTGAAAATAAGACAATTCAACTTTGCTCTCAATTTTCAATTCATTAAAATAAGCTTCGAAAGATTGATTGCCATATATTTGTGGTTCACGAATCCCAAGTAAATTTAAATTGGGACCATTAACTATTAAAATTTTCATACTCATGTCTACTTGGGAACGCTATATTAAGGATTTTGTTTCATTTTTAAAAATAGAGAAAGGATTAGCAGTAAATTCCATTTTTGCATACCAAAATGATGTGGCCAAATTACATGATTTTGCCCAAGGTCAAAAACTCAGCCCAACCGACCTTAAATATGAACATTTAAAATTATTCGTTGCTGAATTATATGATTTGGGATTGAGTGCACGATCTCAAGCTAGAATCATAAGTGGTATCAAACAATTCTTTGGTTTTCTGTTGGTGGAAGATGTAATTCTTGATGATCCAAGCGAATTACTTGAAATGCCTAGAATTGGAAGGAAGTTACCTGAAGTTTTGACGATTGAAGAAATAGATCAATTGATTGCTGCAGTTGATATGACTAAAAATGAAGGTCATAGAAACAAAGCAATACTTGAAACCCTTTACAGTTGTGGATTAAGGGTAAGTGAACTCGTAAATCTTCGGTTTTCAGAACTTTATTTTGAAGAAGGTTTTATTCGCGTGATTGGTAAAGGAAACAAAGAAAGATTAGTACCAGTGAGTAAGACTGTTGAAAAGGAAATTGGAATTTACAACGATCACATTCGTCGACATCAAAATATAAAGCCCGGAAATGAAAATATCGTTTTCCTTAACCGCAGAGGTGCACAATTAACACGTGTAATGATTTTCACAATTATTAAAGATTTAGCAGAATCAATTGGTTTAAAAAAGACTATTTCTCCTCATACCTTTAGACATTCATTTGCAACGCATTTAATTGAAGGAGGTGCCAATTTAAGAGCAATACAAGAGATGCTGGGTCATGAATCCATAACGACTACGGAAATCTATACCCATTTAGATCAACGCTTTTTGAGAGATGCGATTATAACGTTTCATCCAAGAAATATAAAAGACAATTAAACCAATTTACCATACAAATCATAATGGTCAGCTTTCGTAATTGTGACCTCTGCAAAATCACCTAATCGAACAAAACCATCCGATTTCAAGACTAATACTTCGTTGTCTACTTCTGGAGAATCAAATTCAGTTCTTCCAATGAAATAATCTCCTTCTACTCTATCGAACAGAACTTTGTATGTTTTACCAACTTTCAATTGATTCAATTCATAGCTAATGCCAGATTGAAGTTCCATTATTTTATCAGCGCGTTCTTTCTTGACTTTCGCTGGGACGTCATCTTCCAAAGTAAATGCATGCGTGTCATCTTCGTGTGAATATGTAAAAATTCCAAGTCGATCAAAACGACTTCTTTCTACAAAATCATACATTTCCTGAAAATCCTCTTCTGTTTCCCCTGGATATCCAGCTATTAAAGTTGTTCTTAAAGCGATGCCAGGAACTTTTTCTCTAATTTGAGTTATTAATTCTTCTGTTTTCTCACGAGTAATACCACGTCGCATTGATTGTAAAATTTTAGTAGACCCATGTTGTAAAGGAATATCTAAGTAATTACAGACATTGTTTCTTTCACGAATTACATCTAAAACTTCCATTGGGAAACCAGCTGGAAACGCATAATGTAAACGAATCCATTCAATTCCTTCAACATCGGCTAAACGATTTATTAATTCCGCCAACGCACGTTTTTTATATAAATCTAAACCATAATAGGTTAAGTCCTGTGCAATTAACATTAATTCTTTAACCCCCTTTGCTGCTAATCCTTTCGCTTGAAGTACTAAATCTTCGATTGGGGTTGAAACATTTTTTCCACGCATTATTGGAATGGCGCAAAAAGAACATGGTCGGTCACAACCTTCAGCAATTTTAAAATAGGCATAGTGATTTGGAGTCGTTAATAATCGTTCTCCAACTAATTCATGTTTATAATCTGCTTTTAATGTTTTTAATAAACGAGGCAAATCGCGTGTCCCAAAATAGGAGTCAACTTCAGGGATTTCCTTCTCCAGATCATCCTTGTATCGTTCTGACAAACAACCAGTAACATACAGTTTATCAACCATTCCTTCATTTTTTGCTTCTGCATATCGTAGAATTGTATCGATTGATTCTTGCTTAGCATTATCAATAAATCCGCATGTATTTATAATTACAATTTCCGCATCATCTTGCATCGATTCATGCTCAACATCAAAATGATTAGCCTTCAATTGTGCCATCATTACTTCTGAATCGTATATATTTTTAGAACAACCCAATGTAATTACATTGACTTTATTCTTTTTGAGCGTTTTTGTCTTCATGCTGCAAAATTACGGAAAGAATGGGCGGTTTCAAATTTTCATACAGTTTTCAATGATTAATTTTCTTCCAAAATTGATGAATGGTATTATCTTTGATTAAATATGAAAAATTTAAAATATGAAACCTCTCTTTGTTTTAAGCATTATATTGTTTGCCTTTGGGTGCAAATCAACCAAAGAAATATCTGATCAGTCAATTAAAAATAACAGATTGAGTGTTATAGCAACGTTAGGTGAAACGAACGCACCTTCTGACCCAGTTACAATTAAAGCAATTCGCGTTGAGAAAAACACGATGTTTATCGATATAACTTATAGCGGTGGATGTGAGGACCATACATTTGCTGTTGTTGGTTCAGAAATGATTTCAAAATCACTTCCTCCAATTCGTTCAGTTCAATTAATTCATTCAGCAAAAGGAGATCATTGTAGAAAATTAGTTGAAGAAACATTGAAAGTCGACATTTCAAAATTGGCTTACAAAGAAGAAGTTGGAAGTACCATTATTCTTATGGTGAATGATTTCAGTATGAGAATTGAATATACTGTTAATTGAAATTTTAGTAAAATTATTTTTAAACTTCCATAAATGAAAATCGGCGTATTATTATCAGGGTGTGGGGTATATGATGGAGTTGAAATTCAAGAAGCCGTTTTAACCTTATTGGCAATTGAAGAAATCGGTGCGGAAGCAATTTGCATATCAGTTGACGAGAACCAATTCCATGTTATAAACCATATTTCTGGTGACCAAATGCCAGAATCTCGGAATATGCTTATCGAAGCTGCTCGAATTTCTCGAGGAAAAATTCGCGAAATCTCTACTATTTTCCCTGCTGATATAGACGCTTTAGTAATTCCAGGTGGTTTTGGCAGCGCAAAGAATTTTACTCAATGGGCATTTAAAGGTCCAGAAGGATCAATAAATTCGAAAATAAAATTATTGGTTGTTAATATGGTGAATGTTGGAAAACCAATTTTAGCCTTATGTGTTAGTCCAGTTGTTGTCGCAAAAGCTTTAGAAAATTCTACCATTCACCCAATAATGACTATTGGTTCTAATATAGAAAAATCACCTTACGATATAAATGCGTTTTCTCAAGGATTAGAATCCACAGGAACGAGTGTTGAAATGAAAACAATTCAGGAAATTCAAATTGATGTAGAAAATAAAATAGTAACAGCGCCATGTTATATGATGGAAGCGTCAATTTTAGAAGTTCGCAACAATATAAAAAAAGCAATCGATGCTTTAGTTCCTTTGATTTAAGTAATTAAATTCTGTTTAAAATTTGTTAACAAAACTCCTTCAATTGTGGGAAATTTTAGCAAAAAAAAACATTTTAGTCCAATTTGTTCCGTTAATTTTGTAGCCAAAACTGAGCATCCGCTAAAAAACAAAAGTATGAGTGTATTTGGAAAATACGGTAAGAACAATGATCTAAATAAGTCAATCGGCTTAGATAACATAGGTAAACAATATTGGAATTTATCTCCAGCTGAATTGACAGAAAACACTATTTCAACTGGTCAAGGAATTATAACAGATACGGGTGCTTTGGCAATCAACACAGGTGAATTTACTGGTCGTTCTCCAAAAGATAGATTTGTTGTATGTGATGAAAACACCGAAAATTCAGTTTGGTGGGGTGATATTAATATCAAGTTTACAACAGCACAATTTGACGCTCTATATGCTAAAATGACGACCTATTTGAATGGAAAAGATGTATTTATTAGAGATGCGTATGCATGTGCTGATCCTGAATATAAAATGAACATTCGAGTAATAAATGAATTTTCTTGGGGTAATATGTTTGCTTCAAACATGTTTTTACGTCCAACTGAACAAGAAATTGAGAATTTTACACCTGAATGGCACATCGTATGTGTACCAAGTTTTAAGGCAGATCCAGCAGTAGACGGTACTCGTCAAGCAAATTTTGCGATATTAAATTTCACTAAGAAAATGATTATCATTGGTGGAACTGGATATACGGGTGAAATTAAAAAAGGAATATTTTCTGTATTAAACTATATTTTACCACATGAAAGAAATGTGCTTTCTATGCACTGCTCCGCTAACATTGGAAATGAAGATAATGATACAGCTGTATTTTTCGGTTTATCTGGAACAGGAAAAACAACGTTATCTTCTGATGAAAATAGACGTTTAATAGGCGATGATGAGCACGGCTGGGCTGACAAAACAGTTTTCAACTTTGAAGGAGGTTGCTACGCTAAAACAATTGATCTTTCTAGAGAAAAAGAGCCTCAAATTTATGATGCCATAAAAACAGGAGCTATATTAGAAAATATTGGTTTTGAAAATGGAACAAACGTTCCAGATTATGAAAATTGTTCAATTACTGAAAATACACGTGTTTCTTATCCTATAGATTTTATTGATAATATTGCTGTTCCATCTATTGGAAATGCTCCAAAAAATATTTTCTTTTTAACCGCAGATGCATTTGGCGTTATCCCTCCAATTTCAAAGTTAACGAAAGAACAAGCAATGTACCATTTCATGTCTGGTTATACTGCAAAAGTTGCTGGGACGGAAGTTGGGATTACAGAGCCTACAACAACTTTTTCTGCTTGTTTTGGAGCGGCATTTTTACCTTTACATCCTGCAAAATATGCTAAACTATTAGGTGAGAAATTAAACGGAACTAATATCAATGTTTGGTTAATCAATACTGGTTGGACCGGTGGTTCTTATGGTGTTGGTTCAAGAATGAAATTATCTTACACAAGAGCAATGATTACAGCTGCTTTAACTGGTAAATTAAATGACTTGCAATTTGAAAATCTCCCAATCTTTGATTTGGCAATGCCTACATCATGTGAAGGAGTTCCTACAGAAATATTAAATCCACGTTCAACTTGGGCTGACAAATCAGCATATGATGAAACGGCAAATAATTTAGCAGGGAAATTTGTTAAGAATTTTGAGAAATTCGCGGCAGAAACTAATCCTGAAATTTTAGCTGCTGCGCCTAAGGTCTTGGCATAAAAAATTAAGTACTTAAAATAAAAAAACGCTTAAGTAAGTCAATTGACTTACTTAAGCGTTTTTTTTGTTTTTAAGAATTCTCTTATCTTTTTTTAAGCCAACCTCTTTTTTGAAAAATGAAAAGCAATGTTCCTGCAATTAATATCATTGCGCCAACAACAGCGTAATAACCATAGGGTTTTTGCAATTCAGGCATATATTTGAAGT
>VFKM01000180.1 GCA_009885545.1 Flavobacteriales bacterium | reverse complement strand
GGATTGTTATCATATCCTAAATACCCTTCCGTTAAAGTTCTCGTTTTTTTAGTATCAATTGAATATTCATATAACTCACTATTGGTACTTTGAGCAAAATCTTTTCCGATCAACTTTTTTGAAGTATAAACAACTTTTTTTGAATCATTCGAGAAACAAAATTGCTCACTTCCACCATGTGGAGGAATGATTCCATCAAATGCCTCACCATTCAAAATGTCGACACCGTCATTCGCTATGGAAGTTGAATTTGAAATTTGATGAATCACTAAATGTCGTTTATTGTAATCGTCAAAGTGATCCCAATGACGGTACATTAAGTCATCTTCGATTCTAGCATTCGCTTTCGGAAGATCTGGGTATTTATCATTAACAGTTTGATTTACTTTGATTGCCTCAATTGTTAAAACAAAGCTTTCATTTGGAGCAAGTTTAAAACCTTCTAATTCTTTATCGACAAAAGCGGACATCATTTGTTTTTCACCTCCATCATCGTTCATTTTCCAAATTTGGACACCATCTTTTTCTTTGGACATGAACCAAATTTTATTGTTCCTCCCCCATTGTGCTTCAAATTCTGAAAATGGTGTTTCTGTGATTTGTCGAGATTTATTTGTTTTTAAATCAAGCACAAACAAATCTGTGTTTCCTTTATTTTCAGCCATATTGAATGACCGTTGGTTGTATAATAAATAATTGCCATCGGGAGAAACAGAACCGCCAGAAACTCGATTAAATTTCCATAAAATTTCAGGGGTCAATGTTTTTTGAGTGTTCGCTATAAATGCTGAACAAACTATTAAAAAAGAAAATAATACCTTCATTTTTCTAACTTTTTAGGAAAGTGAAAGTAGTAAAATCTTAGGTATTAATATGAATCGTGAATTGTTTTCTTCTTTCGTGGCTTTAAAAAATATGCAATCACAGTGAAAAGTGTAACAGATGAAACAATTAAAAAAAGTGTATAAAAAATATTTTCTTCAATTGAAACATCGCGCATTGACATGAAAACGAAAGCATTTATGCCTAAAAGTAAAGTAATCATCAAACGTTGAAACCATTTTATTCCTTTCATTCAGAGACTATTAGTTGGAATAAATATATAAAAATTTAACTAAAAATGAATTTGTTTCAAAATATATTAACTGACATTCATTTTTTGTTTGGGTAATGAAAACTTTCCTTAAATTGCATTAGCAAACATCCAATTCTTATGAAACAATCGATTCTTCCTGAAAAACTCATTTTCTTTTTGATTGTTTTTTTTCAATTTTTAATTTTCGCATCTCTTGGTCAAGAAAAGGAAGTTGATATTGCCACTAAAGAACACTTTTCCTATAATAGGAATCATATCTCCATTGGGATAAATGATATCATAAGGGGATGTTCCATTGTACATTATGAACATGTATTTAAGAACCGTTTTGGTATTGAAGTAGGTGCTGGATTTACTTTTGATGATTGGTATGCACTGCGCTATTGGGATGGCGCACAATATATTCGTCGCAACAAATATGCAGACACACGGTTCACGTATTCTTTAGGTTTGCGTTTTATACCGACTAAACAGCTGTCATTTTTATACGTCTCAATAGGTTCTTGGTACAGAAAATATTACAGTGCTGATAAAGATGCTTTTTTACACTATGGTGGTATTTGGATAGGATCAAAACGAATAGAGTGGAATCATAAAATAATGATTGGCAATTTTTTCCAGTTCGGAAAGCATTTTATAATAGATTATTATGCTGGCTATGGATTTACTCAACACAATGATAAATGGACTTATGATATTCATAACCCTACGATTTCATTTATCCATGGTACAGAAAAACTCTTTAAACCACAATTTTATTTAGGTTTAAAGATTGGTCTAAGCTTCTAAATAATATTAAAAACCTTTCTTCAGCAGGATTTCCGCCATTTCTTTTTGTAATTTCTGAGCTTCAACACCCGCTTTTTCAGCAAAGTCATGTCCATTGGAAGCGTAAATAATTCCACGAGAAGAATTTACTAATAATCCACAATCGTTGTTCCAACCGTAATTTGAAACATCCTCTAATGAACCGCCTTGTGCTCCAACTCCAGGTACAAGGAAAAAATGATTTGGAACTAGTTTTCGAACTTCGCCAATTCCTTCAGCTCTTGTAGCACCAACTACAAACATGAGATTTTCATCTGTTCCCCAAGAACTTGATTTGCGCAATACTTTTTTATATAATTCTTCGCCTTTTGTATCTGTCATGAATTGAAAATCCAATGCGCCTTTGTTAGAAGTAAGTGCCAATAAAATCACCCATTTGTCTTTAAAATCAAGAAAAGGAGTAACACTATCTTCACCCATATATGGAGCAACAGTCACAGAATCACAATTCAAATATTCAAAAAAAGTTTTGGCGTAGTAAGTCGAAGTATTTCCAATATCTCCTCTTTTTGCATCAGCTATTGTAAAGATATTTTTTGGTATATAATCAATTGTTTTTTTTAAAGATTCCCATCCTTTTGGACCATAGCATTCATAAAAAGCGATGTTCGGCTTATATGCGACCGCGTAATCTTTGGTTGCATCAATTATTGCCTTGTTGAATTCAAAAATTGGATCTTCAGTATCGAGTAAATGAACTGGAATTTTCGATAAATCGGTATCCAATCCTACACATAGGAATGATTTTTTTAAACGAATTTGAGCTACTAATTCTTGACGTGTCATGCAGGTGTTTATTTCCACCAAAATTACAAAAAGAAAATTGGATGTTTTCTCATATTGGTATTTGAATAAATTCTTTAAGGAATTATCACCGACATCGTATCCATCGTTCTAACTGATAAATAACCCAAACATCCACCTGAAAAATTAGATGTCGGATTTGCAGGCGTTGCTCCTTGATCATTTTGCTGAAGTGTATAGAAATAATCATAAACAGTTCTATCGATTCCAAACATTTCAACTAAAATTGTGTCTCCAGAGTTGGCGCCATCTGCAAAAATTGGCTCCATCATCATGTTTCCATCATTGAATTGATCAGATTGTATATAAACCCCTGGGATATATTTACCTTGTTTTAAGAGCTGAAACTGATAATAATTTTCTATTCCTGCTGGATCTAAACGCACTGGCACAATCGAATTAAACACTTGAGGTCCAAATGCAAATTGAAACGATTCTATGCTATCCAATTGAACATCTTGCGGCATTAAAACACTTGCAACAAATATTTTTGAATCAACTGAAACCGAAAGTGTATATGTTCTACCCGAGACAACTGGAAAAGCGGTTGCCTGATATTTACCAGAAGAAATCAAAACCATGTTTTGAGAATTTCCTTGGTCGTCTGACAAGGTCACAATGGCATTATCTACAGTTGGAAATGCCGAAGATTCGTAGATATTAAGGGTTTTTGTAATGCTTACCTGATGCGTTGTTTGTCCTAACGTAACAAACCCTTCAATAACATATTGAGGATCTTTAGAATTCAAATCGACCTCAATAACTTTGGTACAATTAGAGAACAGAACCAAAGTCAAAGCAGAAATAAAAGTGATGGCAATTTTCATAAGTTTAATTTTATTTGTTTTAACCTCTTGTGAGGGAAAATATTGAAAGCAGTGCTTTCTCTTACTTGAATTTAAAATTATAAGTTACCGATGGAACCCAACGGAAAAGAGATGTTTGAACCGCCTCAGTTACATTTGGATTATCCGCATTTTGTCTGAATGTAATTGAATAAGCATTTTCACGACCATAAATATTATAAACTGAGAAATTCCAACTGCTCTCATATTTGACAGTGTTTTTTCTTAACCATGTAACTCCAAGGTCCATTCTGTGATAAGCAGGCATACGATACCCATTTCTTTCTGTGTATAAGAATTGTGTTTCGCCATTTATAATATACTTTCCAGAAGGAAAAGTCACTGCATTTCCTGTATAATAAACAAAAAGGGCTGAAATTGATATTTTTGGCGTAAGATCATAAATTCCAACAACGGAAACATCGTGTGTTCTATCCTGTTTTGCTGCATACCAATTACCTTCATTAATTCCATCTATTTTTCTTTCAGATCTAGATAATGTATATCCAACCCATCCCGTAAATTTTCCGGTTTTCTTTTTGATAATAAATTCCAATCCGTATGCCCTTCCAATTCCATACAACAATTCTCCTTCAATTAATTCGTTCGCTTGTAAATTTGCCCCATTGCGATAATCAATTTGATTTTGCATCGTTTTATAATACGTTTCAATGTTCATTTCATAGGAGTTTTCTTTTAAATTCTTGAACCAACCTACAGAAACTTGATCGGCAATTTCTGGTTTGGTATTGATGCTAGAGGGAATCCATAAATCTGTAGGCGAACTTGTTGTGGTATTCGATACTAAGTGAATGTATTGCGCATTTCGAGCATAAGCAGCTTTAAAAGAGGCCGTTTTGGAATAAACATAGCTCATTGAAACACGTGGTTCTAGTATTGGATATGTAGTCACGAATGAATTATTTTTATAAACATTTGTATCGCTCACATCACCATCTACATCATAAGAGTAGACATTTTTATCATTGCCTAACATTGAGAAACTGCTCAATCTCAAACCATAACTCATTGTGAATTTTTCAGTAACAGTCCAATCATTAGAAACAAATATGGCAGCTTCTATAGATTTGTTTGTTGTCAACTTAAGGATATTTATTCCAGAACCTTCGCTTGCATCAATTTGACCAGGAATTATTCCATGATTAATTGCATTGATTCCAAACTTCAATTTATTTCTCGTATTTATAAAATATTGAAATTCTTGTTTCAGGTTAATATCTTTAATTGACGATTTAATATCAAAATCAACGTTGTCATTTTTTATTGCAATTTTATAGTCGTAAGAACTAAAAATAATTGACGTATTTGAAAATAGTTTATCTGTCAAAAGGTGGTTCCACCTCATCGTACCAGTTGCATTTCCCCAGTCAATTCCAAACTGATCACCTAGTCCCAATTTATCTCTTCCAAAATAGCCTGATAGAAAAATTCGATTTTTTTGATTGATCCGGTAATTGACTTTTGCATTTAAATCATAAAAATAAAGGGTGTTTTCTTTAAATTTATCAGAGGCTCTTAAAAAAACATCGACGTATGTTCGTCTACCAGAAATTAAAAAGGAAGCTTTGTCCTTAACAATTGGCCCTTCCACATTTAGTCGAGAAGCAATGACACCAACTCCACCGCTTACATTATACCTTTTGTTATTTCCTTCATTCATTTTGATGTCCAATACAGAAGATAGACGACCACCAAAATTTGCAGGTTGATTTCCTTTATATAAAACAGCATCTTTGATTGCGTCTGAATTAAAGGTTGAGAAGAAACCCAACAAGTGAGATGCATTGTAAACAGGGGCTTCATCCAACAATATCAAGTTTTGATCTGCTGCTCCACCTCTCACATAAAAACCTGCATTTCCTTCACCAGCGCTTTTTACACCTGGTAATAATTGCATGGTTTTAATGATATCTTTTTCACCCAAAAGAACTGGAATTTTAGCAATTGCCGCTGGATTCAATCTTTCAACACCCATTAAAGGGTCTGTAATGTTTTGATCTTGTTTTTTAGCCGTTACATTTATTTCCTGTAATTCTTTGATTTTTTCAGCTAAAGAAACTAATTGAAAATTCAAAACAATATCCTTGTCTAAAACGATATCCTGCTCTTTCGATTGATAACCTGTGGCGAGATAAATTAATGTATAATTTCCTTGTGGAAGAGTAATCGAATAAAATCCATATTCATTTGAATAAGCTCCAATATTTTGACCTTTAATTTTAATCGTTGCATTAATTAATTCTTCTCCTTTTGTAGAATCAGAAATCGCACCACTAATCGTGTATTTTTCTTGAGAAAATGAACTAAAATTTAAAAGAACAAAAATGGTAAAAATGAAGTTTTTCATATTAAAATTATGTGGATGCAAATATCGACACACCAATTAGGATTAAAAAGACAAAAGATGTTAATCGGTTAAAATAGATTACTAAGGTGAAAACAAGCTTTAAAGAGAAAAGTTTAAATTACTTCCTGACCCTTTAATTTTTCAGCATTTTCAGCTAATTTCAATGCATCAATCATCTCTCGCATATCGCCATTCATGAATGCTGCCAAGTTATAGATTGTTTTATTAATTCTGTGGTCGGTAATTCTTCCTTGTGGATAATTGTAAGTACGAATTTTTGCAGATCTGTCACCCGTAGAAACCAAAGTCTTACGATGTGCTGCACGAATTTCGTGAACGCGATCTAATTCAGCTTGATACAAACGAGAGCGTAGAACTGAAATTGCTTTCGCTAAGTTTTTATGCTGAGAACGTCCATCTTGACACTCAACAACAGTCATCGTTGGTAAATGTGTTAATCGTATCGCTGATTCGGTCTTATTGATGTGCTGTCCACCAGCTCCAGATGCTCTAAAAGTATCTTTACGAACATCATTCATATCCAGTTCAAAATCCACTTCCTCTGCTTCTGGTAAAACAGCCACGGTAATTGCAGAGGTATGCACCCGTCCTTGTGATTCTGTTTCAGGAACTCGTTGGACGCGGTGAACACCAGATTCAAACTTTAGCATTCCATAAAGTCCAACTCCAATAATTTCCAATGAAATTTCTTTGTATCCTTTTACTGTTCCAGGTGAAGAATTGAGAATATCATACTGCCAACCCATTTCCTTGAAAAACATAGTATACATCCGAAATATATCTTCCACAAAAATGCATGCCTCATCACCACCTGTTCCAGAGCGAATCTCCATTATGGCATTTTTATCGTCTTCTGGATCTTTTGGAATCAGCATCATTTTGATCTCCTCTTCTATAAGAGGAATTTTTTGATCCAACTCATCGATTTCCATCTTTGCCATTTCTCGCATTTCAGGATCGGTTTCAATTTCCAATAATTCTCTCGAACTTTTTAGATTTCCAATGAGATTTTTGTATTCTTTATAGACGTTATCTAATTCCTCAAGATCTTTATATTCCTTCGTCAATTTCACATATCGATCCATATCAGAAATTATATCTGGATCGACGATTTTTGTCCCAACTTCAATGAAACGGTAATGAATTGCTTCTAATTTTAAAAATAAATCTGACATAAGAAATTAATAAATAAACTCTCCGTATGGTGAATTAATCGTCAATTTTTTACCTTCATTTTTCTCTACACGACCAACAATTTGAGCATCGATATTGAACGACTTCGAAATATCAATTATAGATTGAGCAATTTCAGGAGAAACATATATCTCCATTCTATGACCCATATTGAATACTTTATACATTTCTTTCCATTCAGTTCCAGATTCTTCGTGGATCAATTTAAAAAGTGGAGGAATTGGGAAAAGATTGTCTTTAATAATGTGCACATTGTCTACAAAATGTAACACTTTTGTTTGAGCACCACCTGAACAATGCACCATTCCGTGAATTTCAGAACGATGATGATCTAATATTTTTTTAATTACTGGCGCATACGTTCTAGTTGGAGAAAGAACTAATTTACCAGCATTTATAGGTGAATCTTCAACTGAGTCAGTTAAATTCTTAGAACCAGAATAGACTAAATCATTAGGAACACTTGGATCAAAACTTTCTGGAAAATCCGTTGCCAAGCTTTTATTGAAAACATCATGACGGGCAGAAGTTAAGCCATTGCTTCCCATTCCACCGTTGTATTCTGTTTCATAAGTTGCTTGACCAAAAGAAGCAAGTCCAACAATTACATCGCCATCTTGAATCGTATGGTTAGAAATTACATCAGAACGTTTCATGCGACAAACAACAGTTGAATCAACTATAATTGTACGCACTAAATCACCAACATCAGCTGTTTCGCCGCCAGTTGAATGAATTCCAATTCCTTGATAGCGCAATGTTTCAAGAAGCTCTTCGGTACCATTAATAATGGAAGAAATAACTTCACCGGTAATTAGGTTTTTATTTCTACCTATCGTTGAAGAAAGTAAAATTTTATCTGTTGCACCTACACATAAAAGGTCATCAATATTCATGATCAATGCATCTTGAGCTATTCCTTTCCAAACAGAAATATCTCCCGTTTTTTTCCAATACATGTAGGCCAAAGCAGATTTTGTTCCAGCGCCATCCGCATGCATTACGATGCAATAATCTTCATCACCTGATAAGTAATCTGGAACTATTTTGCAAAATGCTTGTGGAAAAAGACCTTTATCTACGTTTTTTATTGCGTTATGAACATCTTCTTTACCAGCTGAAACTCCTCTAAGGTTGTATCTTGTATCGGACATAATGAATTGAAAGCTTAAAGATAAAAAACAAAGAACATTAATTACAATGTTGCTTTACTCACGTTTCGATAAAGGTGTGAATGTAGTATATGTCGTCTTGCAAAACGCGCTTGAGTTGGCGAATTCACCAATTTCTGATACGTTCCTTTTTGAACATTAAAATATTCATAGGTACTCCCATTTTGGAAAGTGATTTTTAAAGTCACTCCTTTGTAGGAGAAATCATCTATTCCAGAGGTTGAAGTTGTTAAAACGTACTCCTCTTTATTTTGAGCATGTGTTTCAGGATGGATGCTTACTAAAAACTGATAAGCATCAATAATTACTTTACTTTTAGATTCAGCTTGGGATTTTAAAGGATCTCCTTCTTGAAATTTATCTGGATGCCATTCTTTCACCAATTTTCTATAAACTGTTTTCAATTTATTTAAATCTGCGTCTGGTGTAACGTCAAATAATTTTCTGTATTCAATAATGCGTTTCATACTTGATTTTTGGAGACTTTAATGCCTTAATTAGTTGTAATAAAATAAAAACAAGGATGTCTTCATTTTTTAATTTGGGGCAAAATTACAGCTTTTATGTGAAACTATTGATATTATCCCTCTTTTCTAATCAATTGGCATCTAAAAAATCCATCATTGGTTCCCAATAATGCTCTTCCCATCCAGTTTCTAATGCTTCAACTTTATGCTCTGGAATATCGGTTTGAGTGAAGGTCATTTTTGTGCCGTCTTGAAAAGGTTCAAAAATAAATGTGCAGATTGAAAAATGATTTTCATCCCATTCGTCTTCATCAAAATGCCATTCTTGAACAATTTTTTTACCCGGGACCAATTCAATATTTTTTCCAGTGATGTAACCGTCATATGTGCTGAATGCTCCTCCGATTTCACTACTCATGGTCACATCTGACTGTGTGAATTCAGCATGTTTCTCTTCATTCATGATTAAGTCAAAGATAACCTCGGGCTTCGCTGAAAAAATTACTTCTTGTTTAATAGTTCCTGTACTCATAATTTAATTTTTTATTAAGGCTAAACGCAGACTGAAGAATGCCAGCAAAACTGTAATTGGTGTGAAAAAAGCTTTTTCAAAACTATTTTCCGAAGCCAAATTCCCCAATGTATTCAGCGCAAAAATCCCAAACATCAGCCAAAAAGCGACTTTTAAAATTGTCTTCTTAATTCTAAATTTAAGCCATTTTGCTTGAATTCCAACTACAAAAAACATGATGAAATTAATTAGAATTGAAACTAATTCGAATGAAATCATTTGGGATTGATTTTTTAATCTCCCTCCCCAAACAATATTGAATGGTACTACCTCAATTAATATAAGAATATGAAAAATAATAAATAACCCTATAATTAAGAGCAAACTGTTTACCGCAAATTTTTCTGATACCAAGTTTTTCATTTTCAAATTATGGGATGGTGAAATTTACATTTGTTGAGGCTAGAGTTGTTGTCAAACTTGTAACATTAAAACTTGTATTTGAAGCGCTAAACCAATCACCACTACTCGGAAGATTATTTCCGTCACCATCATAGAGAGCATATAGATAATAAGTGCCTGGGTGCATATAATTGAATGTATAACTTAAATCATTAGCAGCTAATATCACATAGCGGGATCTGTAAATCAGATTCCCTGAATTTAATGTTCCTCCAACTAACAACGGTTGTGTGGTGATAATCAAAAACACTTTATTACTTGATAATGGGGTATAACCGCCAGCATAAGTATAATTGATTGTTGCTTTTCCTAAATAAGGCTGATCAGTTTCTGGATAAGGGTCTCCGCCAGTCAACGAATAATAAATTGCTTCAACTTGACCTGCAAACGTATTTGTAAAATCTTTGGTTAAGGTTTTTTTAGGAAAAGTAAAATTACTAACTGCTGGTTGGCAGGAAGTTAAATCTTGACGTCTTGCCCGCCAAGTCATGTGTGGCGTCGCAGTTGATTGGGTGTTGTAATTATTAGTAAATGCTTTGATAATCAGACTGTCATCTTTGAATATCACTTCAGTATATGCTCTATTTTTTCCAATTACAATTTCTGAAAAGCGATAAAATGATTGAGTTGCCGTTTCCGAAACACTATCAGCTAACAAATAAGAAACGCGTGATTGACCCCCAAAAGACCCTCCATTTCTGAATGCAATTTTATATTCTCCATTATACTTGGCAACAAAAAAAGACATGTGAATGTCATTAATGGTATCCAATTCATTTTTGGAAGAAATTTGATTTTCTGAAATTGGCCTAAAATCTACAATCCATTCTGGATAACCACCAAGAGGTGTTGTAGAAGTTACTGCACCATTCCAGAT
>VFKM01000030.1 GCA_009885545.1 Flavobacteriales bacterium | reverse complement strand
TGCAACGACCCAAGATCTTTCATCACTAGCAGCTGGAACATATTCGGTAACGGTAACTGATGCCAACGGATGTACAACAACTGCGAGTGTAACAATCACACAACCGGCATCGGCTCCAACAGCAGCAATCACCAATAATACCGGCACAAGTATTCTCACATGTGCAACAACAGCTATCAGTGTTACAGCAACTGGTGGAGTTAGCTACTCATGGAGTGGTGGTTTAGGCTCATCAGCATCAGCAAGTATCACTGCACCTGGGACATATACCGTAACAGCAACAAATGCGAATGGTTGTAACGATACTGAGTTTATTACGATAACACAAGACATTACAGCACCAACGGCAGCGATCAGTTATTCTGGCAGTCCATATTGTGCAACAGGTACAGCAAGTGTTTCTCAGACAGGTCAGTCGGGAGGCACATATACTTCTACTGCAGGTTTGGTTATTAACTCAAGTACCGGGGCAATTAATTTAGCATCAAGTACAGCAGGAACTTACACTATAACATATAGTTATACAGGATCTAATGGTTGTGTTAATACATCAACAACGACAGTTACCATAAATCCGATAGTCAATGTTAGTGTTACAATTGAAGCATCATCTCAATCTATTGTAGCAGGTCAAAGTGTAACATTTACTGCCACACCACAAAATGGAGGTTCTAATCCAACTTACCAATGGTATGTAAATGGTGCAGTTGTATCCGGCGCAACTTCAGTAACATATACTACAAATTCATTAACCAATAATGATGTGGTATATGTAGTAATGAATTCAAATTATAGCTCTCCTTGTCTAAACAATAATCCAGCTAACTCTAACACAATAACCATTACGGTTCAAAACTGTATATTAGGTCCAATAAATGGAACACAGATACTTTGCGGTTTTGAGAATGCAACTTTCTCTGTTAACCATTTACCTTGCATTACATCTTATGATTGGGTTGTACCAGATGGAATAACTATTATAGAAAATCTTTCGCCAGGAAATTTAATAGATGTCTATATTGATCCGCTAAGTTTTACAGGTGGTAACATAGTTGTCACAGCATATTTCCAAGGTGGAGGAAGTTCTCAGCAAACATTGAGCGTAACCAACGTTCCTTTTGCACCACAATTATTAACAACATCTTCTTGTGGTATTCCTGGGACAACTGTAACATTTGAAGTGGTTGCAGTACCTGGAGTTGATCAGTATATATGGACACAACCAAGCTCTTCAAGTTTGTTGTTTGGTCAGTATACGGATTCTGTACGTGTTAAATTTGGATCACTCTTCAATAGCGGCAACATATCTGTTGTAGCAAGTAATGCATGTGGGAATAGTCCTGCAACTGAGTTTTTCATCCTCGCTCCACCGAAGATTCCGCTCGCAATAAATGGTTCAAATATCGTTTGTAATGCTTTGCCAAATCAATTGTTTTATGTAGATTCTGTTGCTTATGCTTCCTATTATATTTGGGGTATGCCATCAGGTGCCACGATTGTTTCAACACCAAATACAAATGATTCAATAAACGTTGTGTTTAATAGTTTTATAAGCGGAGCAATTTCAGTTAAATCAGCAAATGTTTGTGGCAGTAGTACAATGAAATATTTATCGTTATCGACGCCTGTCTTAGCACCAGCTCCGTCGATTTCAGGACCAACAAATGTTTGTCAATATATTATTCCTTCAACACCTGTTAACTATTCAACTGCATTGATAAGTGGGATTACCTATAATTGGATTGTGCCTTCAGGAGTTACAATAAATTTAGGGCAAGGAACAAATCAAATTCAAGTTGTATTTACAACGAGTTTCACAAGTGGTTCTATTTCAGTAACACTGAACAATGGGTGCAGTATAAGTAGTGCAACTAGTCTTGCTTTGATCGCTACGCCAGCATCCAACCTTGGTAATATAAGTGGGCCTGTAAATGTATGTCAAAATATAGGGTCTGGTCAGGTAGTATACAGTGTTTCCGCAGTCAGCGGAGCAACATACAATTGGAGTGTACCAGCTGGAGTTACTGTAATATCAGGTCAAGGCACTAATTCAATCACTGTTGAATATACAGCAGGATTCGTTTCAGGTCAAATTACACTAACTGCACAATTTACTTGTGGACCTCAAGCGGTGCGCACGTTGGAGGTATCAAAACTTCCTTCAGCTGCTCAAGCTATTTCAGGTCCAAGTTGTATAAGCGCTGGGTCAACATATACATATAGCACAGTCAGTGTTCCAGGTGCAACTTCTTACAATTGGGTCGTTCCGGCGAATGCAACAATAAATAGTGGTCAAGGTACAACCACAATTTCAGTTACATTTAATTCGATGTTTGTTTCCGGATCGTTAAGCGTGACTCCAATAAATAGCTGTGGACAAGGCACTGCATCAACATATGATGTCGGATTAATTCCTGCTATCCCAGCAGAGATATTTGGACCATTAACGGCCTGTCCAGGAAATACATTAACCTATAACGTTGCCCCAATAGCAGGTGCATTATATTATATTTGGGGTTACCTACAGGCATGACTTTTAACGGACCAGTTGATGGTAATTCGATAAGTGTAACGGTTGGACCAGCATTTATATCTGGATTAATATCGTGTAAGTCAGTTACAGGTTGCGGAAGTAGTACAATGAGGTACAGTTCAATAATTAGTGCGGCAAATTGCACGCCACCACTAGCTTTAGGTAATATAATAAGTGCGCAAAGAGAGGAAAAGCATTCTGATCTTTTATTGCGTAAAATATTCGTTTCAGAAGTTTATGAAGGTCAATTCACTTTAGTTATTGAGAATGAAAATTTAATAGGATCTTTGAATCTTACGATTTTAGATAAAAACTCGGGAGAAATAATTCATATAGAAAGATTAAATATGAAGTCCGATTTTAACCGATTTAACATTGAATTTAATAATTATGAACAAACTGAATATATGTTGAATTTAAAAGATGATAATGAATCAATTTTATTTCAATATCCGCTTATAATAATCAATGATTAAAAGAACAAAAATGAAAAGTATTACTTTTTACAGACATATATTAATGAGTTTAGTAGTCATACTTACTGGTATATGCGCCCATTCTCAAACAATTTTGATTGACCCAACAACTGATGGTGGTTTTGAAAACGGTTCTAGTATAGCTTTAAACAATTGGACAACTGTAAATTCAAGCACGAATACTTGGAGAGCATCTGGAGTTTCCATTCCATATCAAGGATCTAATGCTGCTTTTATCTCAGCTAACTCTGGTGTGGATTATGTATACAACACTGGAACATTTCAAACTTCGCACTTTTATAGAGATGTTACTGTGCCGGTTGGAGAGAATTTAATCAGGCTCAATTTTTATTATAAAAACCCTGGTGAATTTATGTTCGATAGACTTTTGGTCTATACTGCGCCTACTTCTTTTACGCCGATTGCCTATGAACCAGTTTCAGATGTTACAAGTCTACTTGGAGCTACACTTGTTTTTGAAGATCTTGCGCAAGTTAATGGTTACATTAATGTAAGTGTTGAACTGCCTCAAGCGTTAGCAGGAACAACCTTTCGGTTAATCTTCACTTGGCAAAATGATAACATTGATGGCTCTGGAATTCCCGCTTCAATTGACAATATAGGATTAACTTCTGAAATATCTCAATATGGTCAACCACTAAATGGCAACTATACAATAAATAACCTTCTTCCAACATCCGGAGCCGTACCTATTCCTGGTGCCAATTTTAATAATTTTAGTGATGCAATAACCTATCTAAATACATACGGAAAATCAGGTGATGTGCGCTTTGATGTCACTGCTGGTCAGACGTTTAATCATACGCCATTAACAATTAGTGTAGGTGGAACCCTTGCAGATACTATTGGATTTATCAAATATGGAAATGGTCCGAATCCAAAAATTAATTTTAGTGGAGGTACCTCAGCTACTGACGGAGGCTTTACGTTGTCTGGTGTAGATTATATTTCGGTTAATGGAATCGATATGTCAACAGAGCAAATTCCATCAACCTCAACACTCAATATTGAGTATGTGATTAAAGTTCTGAATGCCTCTGCTACAAATGGTTCTCAATATAATGTCTTTAAAAACTGCTCATTATCTCAAAACCAATTATTTACTCAAAACATTGCTATTCTTCAATCTACATCAGTAGCTCCAACCACGGTTGATGGCACAAATAGTTACAACACATATGAGAATTTGACAATTGATAATGCGCTGAATGGCATTCGAATAAATTCGAATTCAATAAATCGGGATCAAAATGTAACAATAAAAAGTTGCAATTTAGGTTCTTCAGGACCAGGCTCTATGGGGAATGCCGCGAGTGCAGCCTATGGAATAAATGTTGTTAATGCAGCAAGCATAAGTGTTTTGTCGAATAGGATTACTAATTTAAGCAGCCCCGGAGGTACTGCGAATATTTTGGATGGTATTGTTGTAACAGGAGTCATTGGTCTGAATACAGTCAGAGGAAATACAATTTCAGCCATTAGAAATACATCTAACTCGATATGTGTTGTTTCTGGAATTCGTTGTATCGTGGCGGCAAATGGTTCAGCAAATATTTTTAATAACTTTATAAGTGATCTCTCAACTGCTTTGACGACGATCGATGCTGCTATTCGAATTAAAGGACTGAGTATTCAACCCTTAACTGCAGTAAGTAATACGAGCATTTACAATGTTGATTTTAATTCTGTTAGTTTGAGTCCTTCTGGATCAACGAATGTTTCAAACGCATGTATAGAAGTTATTCAACCTGGTCCGATTGTCAATATGCGTAACAATAATTTTGCGAATTTCACACCTTCTCAATCTGGCCTTCCATTTCATTATGGTATCGTTGTGCCGAATTTGACCATCGCTGCTGCAGGATCAATTTCAAATTATAACAATATCTTTATTAATCAAGCTTCCAATGGTGTAGCGGTGAGAAAATCTGTTGCCACAGCTGCCGATTACGCTACAGTAGCACTTTGGAATACTGCTTCAACATTAGATGCCCAATCAATTTCTGCAGATCCTATTTTTATCAATAATAATTCTGATTTGCACGCTTTTGCTTCAGTTATTGATGGCGCTGGATCTTTTTCTGGAATAACCTTGGTGCAGGACGATATCGACGGTCAGATTAGGTCTGTAACTCCAGATATTGGCGCAGATGAATTTACACTCGTTAATTTGGATATTGCTCTTGTCGAATTCGTTTCACCAATCTTTGATAACTGCTTCACTTCCACAGAGACAGTAACTGTGCGGATTCGAAATCTTGCATTGCCAGCACATGATTTTTACTTGAATCCTGTTCAATTTAATCTTACGGTTGGTGGTGCTAATCCTACTTCAATATCAATCACTATTAGTGATAATAATTTGAATGGAAATCTACCTCTTGGTTCTCTGCAATATTTGAATATACCTATCGGTTCAATTGACATGTCTGTCTTTGGAAATTATAATTTTGCATGCGATTTAGTGATGCTTGGGGATGAAAATCCAACAAATAATAGTATTGCAGGATACAACCTTATCAATGCCGCACCGATCACTTATCCAGAACAAGTGCCTTTTGATGGTTTCACAGGGATTAACCTTGTTACTGTTTTTCCAAATTGGAACGAATCATCTGTTATTGGTCAGGTCACAGAGACATCGCAATGGATTTCTACGATTGGGCTAGGATCGGCAGGGAATACCACAGCAAGTTATAACTTTAATGCAGGGAATAATCCCGCATTAATTGTGGGTCCAAAATTGATTCCTGAATTCAATACTTTTTTATCTTTTGAATTTGCATTGACCGAAGCTTTTTCAAATTTTGGGACCGGTACTTTTGATGCAGATGATCAATTTTCAGTACTTATTTCAACTGATTGTGGTTTTAGTTTTCAGCCTATTTTGACTCTTTCTCAAGGTGATCTGAATGCCGGCCAATTGGCTTTGACTGAAATTTTACTTTCAAGTTATCAAGGGATGGAAATCATTCCAGCATTTTATGTAAACGATGGAACGATAAATGGAACAAGTTTTAATTTTCACTTAGATAACATTAATTTATATAATTCTACTCAAGAAAAAATAGAGTTAATAGCAATAGAAGCTCCTGTTCAGGAAAATTGCTTTTCATCAGCAGAAGAAATAATAGTCAGAATTAAAAATACTGGTTATAGTCAAATCGATTTTAGCACTTCTCCACTTGATATATTAGCCGATCTTTCTGGTCCTTTAAATCAAAATTCAGTAATGCAAGTTCAATCAGGAGTTTTACCGATCGGTTCTGAATTAGTTGTAACAATGAATGATCTTTTTGATCTATCAAATTTTGGCCAATACCTGCTAAAAATTAATACCAATTTAAACACAACAACCGGAATTTATGCAGATAGTATTTCTAATTACTTGTTTAGTCAGAACCCATCAATTGTGTTTAATAATCCTGATACAGCTTGTTTTAACAGTAATGTTTCTCTGCAAATTACTTCTTCTGTTAATGGAATTACAAATACTAATTTACCAACTTTCATTTATGCAGGTTTACCGGTTGCTATTCCTGATGGAAGTGCAGTTGGCATTGATATTCCGATTACTGTTTCTGGAACAGCAGGTTTTGCAGGGCAACTGGTTTCAGTCGAAATTGATTCTGTTGTGCACGGAAATGTAACACATTTGTCATTCGAATTGATAGCTCCGAATGGTTCTAGTATACTGTTAACAAATAATAATATAGGCGCTGGCCCTGGTTTTTATAGTACTGAATTTTCAATGAATTCGATTCTGCCAATTTCAACAGCCAGCGCTCCATTCACTGGGATTTATTTACCTCAAGAAAGTTTTTACACATTAAATGGAGACGCAAATGGTGTGTGGTATTTAAGAGTTACAGATTTAAGCATCGGAGAGGCAGGCGTTTTACATAAATGGAGTCTAGTTTTAAAGGAAGCAAATTATGTTAATACATATGCTTGGTCATCGCAAAATCAACTTATTACATCTGATCAAAATTCTGCACTTTATACAATTCAGAACAACTCATATATTGTTTATGAAATGACCGATGTGATGGGCTGTTCTGCAAGTGATTCTGTACAAATATTTTATCCTATTTTCGAGGATTTAGCATCAGTTGTTACAGATCCAACTTGTTTTGGAGGTTCCAATGGAAGTGTATCTGTTGTTTTAACCGGCGCTATCGGAGCAGTGAACTATGCTTGGCAAAATCCTGGTTTGGTTACTGATACGTCGAATATTAGTAATTTGACTGCTGGAACATATGATTTAATCGCAACAGACTCTTTTGGTTGTTCAGCTCAATTTCAGTATATTCTGACTTCTCCTTCAGAACTCTTTGCTACTTCAACTGGTTCTGATATTACTTGTGTCGGTTGTACATCGATAATTACAGTTGCTGCAACTGGAGGAACACCTCCTTATACCGGAGTTGGAGATTTTACGGTAACTCAGGCAGGAGTTTATGACTATACTGTAACGGATGCAAATGGATGCAGTGTGAATACCTCCATTACAATTCTTGAAACGACTTCCATTGGTGAATTAGGTTCTTTTGGTGTCAAAGTTTATCCGAATCCATTTGAAAGCGAATTTATTATTGAAGGCGATATAGCGTACATTTCAAAATTGAATATTGAAGTGTTTGATCAATTTGGTAGGATTATTCCTATTACAACTCAACTTGATCAAACTGGTTTAGTCGTCTTGACTAAAGATATTGAACCAGGAATTTATTATTTAAAAATGTCAGATCCTTCTTCAGGAGAAATCGCTACTCATAGATTGGTGAGATCAGGTAAATAAAAAATAATTGACTAGTCCTAAATAAACGATACAGATTATTAAAGACTAGTCAACTTTCCATTCACATATAACAAAATGATTAATTGTAAATTAATAATTGAGTAATTGCTAACATACCACAAGACTAATTAACAATCCTTTTAGGAGTTAAATGTTTCTAGCTCTTATTGTAATCCAGGGATAAAAAACATGAAATTAATTCCTTTTTGGCATGTATCTGACAGTTAGCAGTAACTGTGGCAGACCTCAATGAAAGCATAGAAATTCAAACATTTGTTCATTTAAAATATTAATCTAGTAATAAAAAAAGACAATAATGACAACTCAAATTGAAAAAATTAAAAAGACAATTGAACCCTTAAGACAAGAGATTATTAATCATAAAGTATATTCAGCTATTAAAGACATAGAAGACTTGAAAGTATTTATGCAATTCCACGTTTACGCTGTTTGGGACTTTATGTCTTTATTAAAAACTCTCCAAGGCAACTTGACTTGTACATCTGTTCCTTGGTTTCCCATAGGAACTGCAGACACAAGATATCTTATTAACGAAATTGTTGTAGGTGAAGAATCGGACGTAGACCTAAATGGTATAAGGAAAAGTCATTTTGAATTATATTTAGATGCTATGAGACAATGTGGTGCAGATATCTCTAAAATTAAAGTTTTTATAGATGTATTAAAAAATACTAGCGACTTTGACTCCGCTTATTTAGCTTCAGAAACTCCAAAGGAAGCAAAAGATTTTGTTGACTTTACTTTCAAAGTTATTGAAAGCGGTAAAGACTATTTGCAATCAGCGATTTTCACTTTTGGACGTGAAGACCTAATCCCAGGAATGTTTATCTCCATAATAAATGAAATGCACAAGAACTTTCCTGACGACATTTCTATTTTCAAATACTATATCGAAAGGCACATTGAAGTTGATGGAGACCACCACAGTCATCTTGCTATACAAATGACAGCCAATCTTTGTAAAGACAACGAACAATATTGGAAAGAAGCAGAAGAAGCAGTTATAAATTCATTAAAACAAAGAATTGAATTATGGAACGGTGTATACCGACAGCTGACAGAAAGAACAACAACTGCTAACAGTACCTACAAAAAAATGGCGGTTCAGTTGTAAAATGAAGCATTGTGTCCGCTAGCTATCGGATTCAGCGGTGGCAGACAGTTCAGCGCTTCGAAATCGCCAACTTCTTGTAGCTGCAAAACGCTGGCGTATCATGACAAAAAGATAGTGTGGTAACAAATCGATCATTCAAACTAAAAAACACCAAATTTCTGAAAGGGCAATAAAGACATTCTTTATTGCCCTTTTTTTATTTAAAACGTTCCATTCAACATATAAGAAAATGATAATTGTAACTCAATAATTGCTAACCTACCAAAACGGTTTCGCGCCTAGCGAAGAAGCCGATTTTTAAAATTAATATTATTTACCTTAGGAGTAGCTCCGCGGTGCGCTCAATAATCGTAAGTTTTTCCATCAACGTTTTACGTAACTGAAATTAGGGCTTTTTTTCTAGACGTGTGTTACCGCGCGTTCATTTAATCATAGTGATATCTGCACTTCGCAATTAAAATCTCATCATCCTTGACTTGATAAATTAATCGATGTTCATCATCAATTCTACGTGACCAAAATCCTGAATATTTGTATTTAAGAGATTCTGGTTTTCCAATACCCTGAAAAGGACTTCTCGATATGTCTTTAAGAAGTTCATTTATGCGCTTCAATTTCTTTTTGTCCGTCTTCTGCCAGTACAAATAATCCTCCCAAGATTCATCGACAAATATGAACTTCATTCTTCCAGAATATTCTTGCTGCTTGAATTTCCGGATTTTAATTTATCAATTGCTGAATCCAGTCTTTTTTCATTTTCCTTTGAAGAAAGTTCATGTTGAGTTGCACACAAAGAATTATATTCGGCTAAAGATATAATTACAACACCGCTGTCTTTACCACGATTAATTATTAATGTTTCAAAGTTCTGTGTGACTTTGTCAAAGTATCGTTTGATATCTTTTCTGAAATCTGAAATGGATGTTGTAAGCATGATGATGAATTTTTAATTGTACTTAAATATGTACAAATATATGTACATAAAATACAGTTTCCAAATTTATTTCGGATATTGGTAATGAGCGATAATTAATTGCCACCCCCTTTAGGGTTAACTATTTTTTTCAATGGATGTAATCCAACGAAAAAAAACTAGAATTGAATTCCTTAATCGAGTAATTGCTAACATACCACAAGACTAATTTGCAACCCCTTTAGGGGTTATATGTTTTTAGCGCTGGATGTAATCCAGCGAAAAAAACATGAAATGAATTCCTTTTTGGCATGTATCCGACAGCTGGCGGATCATAACAAAAAGATAGTGTGGTAACAAATCGATCATTCAAACTAATAAACACCAAATTTCTAAAAGGGCAATAAAGACATTCTTTATTGCCCTTTTTTTATTTAAAAAATTTGCAACGATTTCACAACGTCTGTAATTGAAATAACTAATATGAATTCACGTACATTTAGCAATTCAGTCTTATCCCTTGCTGATTCGGATTAAAATCAAGAGGCAGTAATATTCCTATTTTGGGAAAACAATCCATAATTAAGAATTTTTGATTACCTATCTTTTAATTAAGTATAACAAAATCAGTACTTTAAATATTCGGCTTGATATTTTATCTATCGCATTCAAATATTTAAAATGAAATTATTACTACTTAATATTGTTGTTTTAGGAATTTTTGGATTTTTCACCTTTAAGGTGAAGGCAGAGAAAATTTTTGGAGAAAATTTTGATCAAAATTCAACTCCTCAACTTAATTTATTTAATTCAACTTCATTTTGCAACAACAAGCCTTTCTCAGGAAATAGTCATTTGCAAATTGTAACGCAAAGTAATACATTTAAAGTATGCTCTTCTCTTCAAACACTAACAGTCAACAAAGGTAAAAATTATATAGTATCCTGTTATGCAGATACGCGGGGATTGGAAGCTAAATTTAATTTTTCTTGTGCTGGAATTAAATGTGAAGCTTCAGTCAATCCAGGTCAAATTGGATACCAACTTGTTTATGCAGTATTGAAAGTTGATCAAAATTTATTTGGGAATTTTGATCTTGAAATTAATTGCTCAGGGAATAAAAAAATATTTCTGGATGATATATCAATTGTGGAATGCACTTCAGTAGTTCCTGGACGACCGCTTCCAACACAATCAATGGCGAATGGTTATGGACTTTCGTATGATGTAATTGAAAAAATTGAATTGGATGGCGTTTCTTTAGAAAGTAATAACCGAACAACAGTAGATGGGTATCGCATCTGGACTGATTTAAACACAGAGCTGATGCCTGGAATTCCATACGAATTGGACGTTAATACTTCCTCCTCGAATTTTACGTATGATCTTGTGGCGTGGATAGATTTAAACGGAAATGGGTTGTTTGACATTAATGAGTCTTTGAATGTGACGAGAAATTCCACAGAAAACGCTAAAATTCAATTGATACTTCCTCTTGATTTCAATGCGAGTTCGTGTGTTGTGCGCTTGCGTTATTTACAAGAAAATGAAAATCAAATAGTAACTCCTAACTCTGGTAATCACTGGGGTGAAACGGTGGATTTATTACTGGGAGTAAAAATTCAGTCACAAGAACTAAATTGTGTGTGTAGCGATCCATACTACATGGACATTAATGGCAGAAGAGTTGCTTCTTTGAATGCTGCTCCTTCAGGTATGTACATTTATGTGTGTGGTGATTGTTCAGAGAAAATCGTCCTAATAAGGGAATGATATTCCCAAAAAGAGAAATTTTAAAAAGCAATGATTTTACATTTAATTGCTGTTCAGTCACTTAATAAAGTGGCATATTTTTTACAATGGAGAAAATGAATTTATGAAAATTAAATTACTTACCTTATTTGTTTTGCTGTCATGCGTCTTGTATGCTCAGAAAAAGATTAGTTACAAAACGACTGAGGATGGTTTGATGTATGCTATTCTTGTAAAGAATAAAAAAGGTAAGCCTGTTCAAAAAGGAGATATGGTTCAAGTGAACTACATCTCAACGTTGAGCGACACGGTTGAGATTGCTCGTTCTCAAAGCAAAGAAACTCCTTATGAATTTGTAGCTGGCAACAGTGATGTTTTGAAAGGCATGGATTTAGCTGTTTTGCAAATGAAGGTTGGTGAAAAAGCAAAGTTCATTCTTCCTTCTCATTTGGCGTATGGAAACAAAAAATTTGGAAAGGTTCCTGAAAATGCACGCATCAGTATGGAAATAGAGGTGCTTGGCACGTATCGAGCATTTTACAAAATAGATTACAACAACCTTCAACGCACCAAATCAGGTTTGGAATACGTGCACCTTTTCAAAAACAGAGAAGGCGCCCGTGTTAAAAAAGGGAATTATGTAGCTATTCATTATACGGGTTACATCATTGAGCCAAACGGTAAAAAGAAGATCTTTGATTCATCAAACAAAAACGGAGCAGCAGTTTTAGTTCAAGCAGGAGTAAACAAATTTATTACTGGTTTGGATGAAGGAATTTGCCTCATGAATGTTGGAGACAGTATGTCGTTTGTGATTCCTGCAAAACTAGGGTATGGGGCTAAAGCCAACCAACTGGTTCCAGCTAACAGTATGTTGGGGTTCGATGTCTTTATTCAATACCAAATAGATCCATTTTTTGATGAAAGCAAAATAAGCTATACAGCAGACAAAGAGCTCGGTTTTCAGTATTGCTTTGTTAAAGATTCTGTTGGACCGGTAGCACAGCTAAATGATAATGTTTTTGTGAACGTAGTAGGGTATTACCTCTTAGAAAATGGTGCTAAATACATTTTTGAGTCATCTTATGAAGATAAAAAGCCACAACATTTCCGCTTGAATAGATCTGTAGAAAACCCTGCATGGCTGAAGCTTTTACAAATGAGCAGTGTTGGAGATCAAGTAATAATGGCAATAGAGCCCGAAAGAGCGCGCATGGAATTAAAGAAATTGATTCCAGAGAATGT
>VFKM01000017.1 GCA_009885545.1 Flavobacteriales bacterium | reverse complement strand
TATTGCTTGTATTGTGATTAGGGCATAAAAAAACCTGAAAAGAACTTCTGGAAGACTAAAACCCAATAAAGGATAGTAGAGAATGGAGTTCTTTTCAGGTACCTGCAAGGAAATAAAACCAGTGTTGAACAATCGTTATTGCTTCAACAATTATATAGACGTAAGGGTTTATTAAAAGGTTGGGTGTTAATGAAAGAAATTAATTATTTTTCTTTTTATGTACATCTTCAGTCAAACTTCAACTCAAAACTTCTTCTATGTTAATTTTAATTCTTTCACTCAATGTGTCAGTTGGAAGATCACTTTCATCATTACCAAATGGGTCTTCTATTTCTTCAGCTAGAACTTCCATACTTACAAGAACATAAAAGACAAACGTTGCAATTAAGGCTGAAAAATACCCGAATTGAATGACAAATGCAAGTGGCAATGTTATCACGTACATAAAGATGAATTTTTTAATAAACAAACTATATGACACGGGTATCGGGGTGTTTTTTATTCGTTCGCAAGCGCCTAAGCTGTCCATTAAAGCATTTATGTTTTTGTCTAAAACAAAATATTCTTCTTGCGTAATTTTGTTTGATCTTTTTAGCTCAATTAGTTTAGCGTACATCATTTCACTAATTGCTATGGGAACATGCTTTTTGCCAATCAATACATCAAATTGCTCTTTTGTCAAATCTAACTCTTCGAAAACAACTCCTTTTCTTAAGTGTTCTTTTGCTGCAAAAGCAAAATTTGGAATCATTTTTTTAAAAAAGTCCTTGTCCTTGTCATCAATTAGAATTGCGGAAAATTTGATTGCCAAATTTCGAGTATCATTGACTATTTCCCCCCACTTTTTTCGTCCTTCCCACCATCGATCATAAGCTGTATTCGTCCTAAAAACGAGCAAAAGAGAAAGGACAAAACCAATCAAGGAATACATTGCAATTAATTTCTCAAGTACGACAGCCTTTGGAAAATAGTGAAGGACTATAAATGAAACGATTAATGAAAAAATTCCAATATATGCAATTTCCTTCCGAAGGATTCGGAAAGTGTCACTTTTATGAGATGCGAAAATTAATTTAATCCAACTCTTAGGGTTATAATCTACCATTGTTCTTTTAATTTTAAACAAAGATAATACACCAAGAATCTTTAATCGGTTTTACTTACTCAATATTTATTTTAACTATAACTGTTTTAAGGTAAATCCGATAATCCGCATAAACTATCGAAATTATAAAAATACTTTACGTAAATATCGCCAATCCAGTTTCATTCTGCTCAAAATGTAATATTTATGGGCATATTTTGAATACTTAAAAGCATTAAACCAAGTAAGGAAACAACTAAAACGCCTAAAATGATCAGAAACATTTTTGTCTTAACCTTTTTTATTTTCTCAAGAGCTAGGATTTGATTTGTTTTGATTCTCACATCCGAAGTTATTGAGTGATAAATACTGTCATCCAACCATACATGAAATTGATTCAATTCACTTTTCCTGTCTTGCTTGTCGATCTTGGTTATAGCAAATCCGTCCACACTTTTATTTTTAAGTTGTTGATAGTATCGATCAATCACCTTGTATTGATCGATTTTCGATACCGCACCGATCAAGGTTTTGTCTTCTATTTTTGCAACTTGAACTTCAATCGTTTGGTGCAATGTGTCGTACGGATAAGCATTGTGAAGAATAACAACAAAAGGATCTTTTGTCTTTTTATTCAGTTTTGATTTAAGTTCTAAATTTAAGTTCGATACTTCCCAGCTAAGTTTATTATAGCGCAACATGTTACAACTCTGAAAAAGGGTGCAACTTATAATCGTGAAGAAAATAAAGTATGCTTTCATGTGAATAGAAAATAGTATCGTGTTACACCAAGATACTATAAAATTAAACCATTTTCCATATGAATTATTATCGATTGGAAATTTTCACGTTAATAATTTAACAACTACTTGCGCAGGTTTGAGCGTTGTTTACTCATTGAATAATTATTTTTATTCTTTCTGTAGTCGTTAGATTTTGCAGCGTAACAATATAAGTTCCTATTGTCAAATGATTTAAATTTATTGTGTTTTCCTCTATTACAATTTGCTCAATTAATTTACCAGAAACAGAAAACACACTTCCTCTTGTATAATGATTTTGTGAATCAATCTCAAACATACCAGTTGATGGATTAGGAAAAACATATAGTGTTGAAACGATATTCTCCACAACCCCCACACTACATCCTGTTGAACAAAAAGTGATCCCAGGCGCTACAGTTCCAGTATTTAAATCAATCCCGCCACCAGTATTATCACAAAAATCAAATGTTCCATTCATTAATCCAACATTATACGTGTCATTTGAAATACAAAAACTCCCTGTACCGTCAACAAAATATCCATTTAGAAAATTGTTTGCCACTTCTATCAATCCATTGTTGTGTAAATTCGCAGATCCTCCTAGACTATCTCCATTATAGAAATCATTATGCGCAAAAATTTCTAATCCTGGATCAAGCGTAAAATCTCCAATATTTGCCCAATTATAAAGAACATCCATAAAACCAGTGCCAGTCATGTTAAATGTCCCTGTATTTCCAAAAGCATTAAAATACATATATCCTCCAGTAGAGTTAAATGTTCCTGTATTACCAACTGAATCACCAACAATTTGACCTGATTGAGTAAAAACTCCTGTGTTTAATATATTCCCAGCATAACAAGTTCCTGAATTATTCAAAGAGCCTTCTACTAATAAGCTATCTATTCCATGTAAAACCCCTGAGTTCGACACTGCTGATAGAGGTCCAACATACAAACCTCGTGTGATTAAGAAATTTCCAGCATTATTTCCACCACCACCATTGGTATATGCAACATTATAAAAGGAGGATGATCCATAATTCAAATATTGAGAACCAGCACCATCGATTAATATAGAATGAACTCCAGCTTGTAATAATGAACCACTGCTATTCACCGTTATGCTTCCAGCGGCAGTAATTGCCCAATCTACATCCATATTCACAGCATGATTAATGATAATGTGGTCATCGGTCGTTGGAAAACAGGTGCAATCCCAAATTAATGGATTAGTGGCATTTCCACTTTGTATCGAAGTTATTGTAACTTGCCCGAAAGAAATTAAAGGCAAAATTAAAAATGCCAGAGCAATTTTTTTCATAGTCTTTTATATTAGTATGGTACGAAGATACATTACATTTATATTCATTCCATATAGAAGTTTGTTATACTATTTAACTTTTGTGTTAAGAATTTAACAACTACTTGCAAAGGTTTGAGCGTTGTGTACCTTTGTTGTGTTAAATACTGAACATGGAAATCACACCAGAAATAAAAGACCGACTAGAACAATTGAATGAAAAATATTCTTCACTTGGTCAAGATCTATTATCCTACTTAGACGGATTATTATATGCTGATACTGTAAAGTATTGGGATTATATCGAATTAGACACCCTATTAAGTCTTCAAAAGCCTCGCACAAATTTTCCAGATGAGCACATTTTTATCATGTATCATCAAATAACAGAATTATATTTTCAATTGGCTCTAAAGGAATTCGAGCAATTAGCAGACACAAAAGAATTGACTGAAAAGTTCTTTGTGGACCGTGTTTCTCGTATCAATCGTTATTTCGACGCATTAATTGTGAGTTTTGACATTATGTCGAAAGGCATGGATCAAAAACAATTCATGCAGTTTAGAATGTCCTTGTTACCTGCTAGTGGTTTCCAATCTGCCCAATATCGTTTCATAGAAATGTATAGCACAGATTTTATTAATCTAGTTGCAAAAGATCATCGTTCAAATTATTCGGCTACTTCGAGTATTGAAGAAATGTATGAGCATATTTATTGGAAAGCTGGGGCAACAGAACTAAGTACTGGTAAAAAAACGTTGACACTGATTCAGTTTGAAGAACGATATCAAGAGGAATTTCTTAAATTGGGGAAAGCCTGTCTTCACAGAAATTTATGGCAAGTATACAAACGCTTAAGCCCAGAAGAACAAAAATCTGATAAAGTAATCAACGTTCTTAGACATAACGATATCAATGTAAATATTAATTGGCCACTTGCTCATTACAAATCGGCCGTTCATTATCTCAATAAACAATCGGCTGATATTGCTGCAACTGGGGGAACAAATTGGCAAAAATACTTGCCTCCAAGATTTCAAAAAAGAGTTTTTTATCCTGCTTTGTGGTCGGAAAAAGAAATCGAGGAATGGGGGAAAGAATGGGTTGAGGATACGTTGGGGTAGAGCTGACATCTCGACTAACGCTCGATGTCCGTTTTGATAGTTTCCAACATTTCTGACATTGTTTCAAAATGGTAATCGGCTAAAATCAATTTTGGCTCAGGATGATGTGTTTTTTCAGGAATACATACGACTTGCATACGCGCTGCTTTAGCTGAAATTATTCCATTTAGAGAGTCTTCAATTACTAAACATTTAAGTGATGGTGTATTGAGATTCTCTGCTACCGCTAAATAAACGGCTGGATGTGGTTTCCCGAATTGTTCGTCTTCTGCCGAGTGAGTAAAGTCAAATAAATCTGTTATTTTCAATTCGGACAATACAGTGTCAATTAAAACCCTATATGAGGAGGTTGCTAGTCCAATTTTTTTGCCTTGACTTTTCAAAAAATGCAACATCTCAACAACACCAACTAGGGGTAATCCATTTTGTTTGATTAACTCTTTCATTCGGTCTACAATCATCATTTCAACTTCTCGTGGTGAAACATTTTTCCACCCTTCGTGCTGATGCCAAAAGTGAATTACCTCATCCAGTCGAAGCCCGACCGTTTTCTGAAAATCCTGTTTTGTTAAGGTTGAACCAACTGAATGAAAAACCTGTTCCATGGCAATTTTCCATAACGGCTCCGAATCGATGAGTACACCGTCCATATCAAAAATTACTGCATCAAAATTATTTATTTCCAATTTCATTCAAACGTTTTTTTATAGAGAAATGGTCCTCCGAGTATGGGGTATTTTTCAGTTGCAATATAAATTGTTTTATCCGAGAAAATTACAAGCGCCTCTCGCTGTGCTATTTTTTTGAATTTTTTTGTCCCCCAGTCTTTTAAATCATTTGAATTAGAATCACTATCATTTAAACGAAATGTTCTTATTTGAGAATAAGTTAAAACAGCAAGTATTCCGTTATAGAAATCAATTGAAGTTACTAGGTCTTCAATTCCTCGCTTATTTACTTTTTTTAAATATTCAATTGGCTGTGTGTTCTGATACACACTGTAATTTCCTGGTTTATCAGAGAGGACATAGTCTTCCGGAAAACGATTCCAATTTGGATTTTCTGATTTTTTAGATTCGTTTTTAGTAATCAAATGAAGCGTGTCGTTCATCCAATAAATTGCCTCACAATTAAATTTACTAGCTGTCGCTTTTGGAGGAAATTGAGTCTGATCGATATATGAAAAAAATATCTTTTTAACTTCTATTGAATCAAGATGAAAAGCGACTTCTGCATTCAATTTGAGTACGCACAAATCTTTCCTGTTATTCAAATTGTTTCCGACATCTGCAATGTATAAGTTTCCTTTATCATCCATTGTTAGGTCTTCCCAATCATTATTTGGGGCGTTAATGACATGGCACTTTCTTAAAATTTTTCCTTTAAGATTGATAAATAAAATATCTGGTGAATTACCACTATCATTGATTGCAATGAGTACAGAATCATTTAGTTTCTCAAGTCCTGAAATTTCATTGAGTTCCTTGGGTAATTTATATTTTTCTTGAGAAAGAACAGGGTTGTAGGCACTTATGAAAAACAAAATATACCAAAAACGAATCATCAGATTAATTCAAAATAACACGTACAACTTCAATTCTCCTATCGCTGACCTCCTCAATAATAAACATTTTATCGTCTAATTCAATCGTGGCCCCAGCTTCTGGAATAGATTCTAATTCATGAATTAACATCCCGCCAAGCGTTTCATAGTCATCAGAATCATTCAGGTTTAATTTATATTCTTCGTTGAGATAATCAATTTCTACTCGGCCAGAAAACAAATATTCAGAATCATTAATTTTCTGCTCTATTAAATCTTCCACATCATGTTCATCCTCTATCTCTCCAAATATTTCTTCTATTACATCTTCTATTGTCACAATGCCGGCAGTTCCGCCATATTCATCAACAACAACAACAATGTTTCCTGCCTGTTTCGTAAATATTTCTAAAAGCTCTTTTCCTGGGATTGCCGCTGGAACAAAACTGATCGGAAGAAGTATTTGTTTAATTGAAGCTGGTCTTTTAAATAGTTCGAACGAGTGTACATATCCAATAATATTATCAATTGACGTTCTATAGACCACCACTTTTGATAAGCCTTTTTCTATAAATAAGGTTTTCAATGTCTCAATCTCTTCTTCTACATCAACTGCAATTATTTCTGTTCGTGGAATCATACAGTCCCGTGCTTTAATATTAGAAAAATCTAGGGCGTTTTGAAGAATTTGCATTTCATTACCAAAGTCATGCTCTTCTTTTATACGAGAAGACAAATCTTGAACAAAATGTTCGAGGTCAATTTTAGAAAATACTTTCTCCGTATTTGAGCGATCCGTTTTTAAAATTCTCAAAACTAATCCACTTACAAACATCACAATTTGAGTTGGGATATAGAGTAAGACAAAAAGAACCAGCATTGGAAAAGTGGCAATTTTTAAAAAACTATTTGGATTGATTTGAACCAATGCCTTTGGTAAAAATTCTGAAACAATCAAAACGAGCAAGGTCGATAATATTGTTTGGATAACTAGAATTAAACCAGGGCCTGACACTCCCCAACTCTCAATTATTGGATCTAAAATTATTGCTGCATTGATTCCAAAAAGAACTAAGGATATATTATTTCCAAGCAATAACAACGCTATAAAAAATGACTCTTTTCTGTAAAACAGCCCGCCAATTCGGCCATTGAATGTTCCTTTATTTCGTTCTAATTCAACTTTTAAACGGTTGGAAGAAAGAAAGGCAATTTCCATACCTGAAAAAAAGGCACAAAATACAAGTGAAAGCGAAATTATAAAAACAGAAAAAGAAGGATCCATTAAAAATTATTCTTGTTGCAAGATACAAAATTGTAATTAAACAACATCGAACCCAATATCCTTGCGATAATTTGCCCCTTCAAATTCAATTTTAGCAGCCGAGTCGTATGACTTAGCAAGTGCTATTTGAATGTTTTTGCCATAAGAGGTTATTGCTAAAACACGGCCACCAGCAGAAAGTACAGCCGGACCATCAGAACTTGTTCCTGCATGAAAAACAAGACTATCTGTTATTGTGTTCAATCCATAAATCTGTTTCCCTTTTTTATATTCACCAGGATAACCTCCAGCAACCATCATAACGGTTGTTGCGCATTTATCAACAAATTGAACATCACGTTCAGACAAGGTATTAGAAGCGACCCCTTCAAAAAGATCAAGTAAATCAGATTTTAAACGGGGAATAATAACTTCAGATTCCGGATCACCTAAACGGCAATTGTACTCTATAACATAAGGCTCATTTTTAACATTAATCAAACCAAAGAAAATAAATCCTTTGTATTGAATGTTGTCTTGTTTCAGACCTTTTATTGTTGGAATAATGATTTGATTTTGCACTTTATCCATGAATACTGGATCTGCAAATGGAACTGGAGAAACGGCTCCCATTCCACCAGTCATTAATCCTGTGTCACCTTCACCAATACGTTTGTAATCTTTGGCTTCAGGTAAACGTTTGAAAGAGTCACCATCAGTAATAACAAAAACAGATAATTCTATTCCTTTTAAAAATTGTTCAATTACAACACGTGAACTTGCTTCGCCAAATTTAGCATCAGCCAACATGTTTTTAAGTTCTGCCTTGGCTTCTTTTAAATTGTCTAAAATCAACACCCCTTTACCGGCAGCTAATCCATCCGCTTTTAATACGAAAGGCGGATTCATTGATTCTAAAAACTTATAACCCTGTTCTAAGGTGTCTTTTGTAAATGTTGCATATTTAGCCGTTGGAATAGCATGTCTTTGCATAAATTGCTTTGCATAATCCTTGCTTCCTTCTAGTTGTGCTGCTTCTTTGTTTGGGCCAATAACTGGAACTTTTTTTAGACTTTCATCTGCTAAGAAAAAATCATGAATACCTTTAACAAGTGGTTCTTCTGGGCCAACAACAACCATTGTGATATTGTTTTCTAAAACGAATTTTTTAACGCTTTCAAAATCGGTTGGATTGATGTCAACATTTTTCCCATGTTGCTTGGTGCCTGCATTTCCAGGTGCAATGAAAAGTTCCTCTAACATTGAGCTTTGAGCCATTTTCCATGACAATGCGTGTTCTCTCCCACCGGACCCAAGCAATAATACTCTCATTTTTCTTTTTTGCTTTTAGCAATGTTTTAATAGTGATTCTAAAATTGCCTTTCCGTCCTCATTTGCTAAAAATCTATCCGCAGCACGTTCTGGATGAGGCATCATTCCAAAAACATTCTTTCCTGCGTTTGTTATTCCTGCAATATTTAATAGCGCTCCGTTCGGGTTGTCAACATCATTGACGGTTCCTTTTTCTGAACAATATTTAAATAATATTTGATCGTTATCTTCAATTTTCTTTATCACATCTTCAGCAGCATAAAATCTCCCTTCTCCATGTGCAATTGGAATTTTATACGCTTTCTCTACGTTTAACCCTTTTGTTATTGCAGAAGATGTAGAAACAGCCTTTAAATACGTGTTTTTACAAATAAACTTTTGTGTATCGTTATGCAACAATGCTCCTTCTAACAGCCCAGACTCAGTTAATATTTGGAACCCATTACAAATTCCCATAACATAACCGCCTTTATTTGCGTGATTTATAACCTCACCCATGATCGGAGAAAGTTTTGCAATTGCCCCAGAACGTAAATAATCGCCAAAAGAAAAACCACCAGGCAAAACAACAAAGTCAACCCCTTTGAGGTCTGTGTCTTTGTGCCATAGTCGTTCAACTTTTTGACCCATTACATCTTGTAAAACATAAACCATGTCTTCATCACAGTTTGAGCCAGGAAAAGTAACTACTCCAAATTTCATTATTTCAAGAATTTTTTGGTAAAACCAACATATAAATTAACGCTACAAATTTAGTCAAATTATACTAAATAGAAATATATTTTAGTCCAATAACAAAAGGAATATTACTGTATTGGTTCGAAAATAATTCTATTAACACTCTTGAAAAAGTTCTTGATATTAAACTAAAGGGCACACCTTCTTTAAATGAAGAATTTTATAATAGAATAGGCAAAGGTTAAATAAAATAAAATTGAAGCCATCATTCCAAACGTTTTGTGAATAAATGAGAATGCTAAGAAAAATGATAGGGGCAACATCAAAAAACTAAAGCGTTCAATCTGTTTATAAATTAAAAAGTCAACCACGCCAAATAACAATCCTATGAATAATAGCCAATAAAGTATTCTTACTAACTTTTTTAATCGAATAGATGATGTTTGCATTCTTCCCCTTATGCTAACTATGCTTAACAAAAATAAAAGCGTAAACAAAACTGCTGTTACCAAGAAATCCGTTTGTTTGTTTGTATAGTTTGTTGTTTGTTCTAAAACTTTGAATTCAAGTACATTTCCTGAATACCATAGATATGTTCCCGCATAGATCAACGGAATTATAAAAGCAACTAGACCAAGCAATGCTTCTCTAAAAACAAATGGTCGTACGTTCCAAACCATGATTAGAATAAAAGGAAATACAACAATCATGGGAGGATGAAATGTAGCTGCAATTCCTGCGAAAAATAGTCCATTAAAAACATTTCGTCTTCCATCCTTGTTTTGATTCAATTTAAAAAACTGAAACAACATAACGATTATACAAGAATGTGCAATTAACAACCCATCTATACTATAGAATGAATGATAAAAAGACAAAAGAACCACATACAGCAAAGATGACATATAGCTGTTTCGTTCAAAAAATTCATTGGTGTTATATATCCAACTAATTCCAAAAGCATTGAAACAAATCAAAATTGCGGAAGATATTGCAGCTATATTTGGCAATAAAATCAACGATTCTCCCCAAAAACCGAAGTTCGAAATAGTCTTATAGGTATAATAATTCGTTTGTTGATTCAATAGAAAATACCCATAAATAAGTATTGGAATCAACAACAAAACACCAGCTCTATTTCCTAAAAATAATTTTACCACAGGACGAAGATACTGAAAAGTGTATCATCAAAAAACAATGTCTATTTGTTAATCCCATTTTTGCTTGATACTTTATTTTTTTCAGTTATATTTGCTCGAGAAGATGAAAAATAAGTCTTGTTGAAATAAATTTTAATACTATGTCGCAGGAAAAAACAAGATATTCAGATAGTGAATTAGAAGAGTTCAAAGATCTGATTGAGTTAAAATTAGAAGAGGCACATGTTGATTATTCCCTATTAGTGGGCTCATTGTCTCATAATGATGACCATGGTACAGATGACACTGGTAGAACATTCAACATGATGGAAGACGGTTCTGAAACATTGTCAAGAGAAGAGGTAGCTCAATTAGCAGCACGTCAAGAAAAATTTATTCAAAGCTTACAAGCAGCGTTAGTTCGTATTAAAAACAAAACCTATGGTTTGTGCCGTGTAACTGGTAAATTAATCCCTAAAGAACGTTTAAGATTAGTTCCGCACGCAACAATGAGTATTGACGCAAAAAATGCACAAAACAAATAATTCTGTGAAAAAGAATCTATTGATAGTGGGGGCCTTGATTGCCCTCATTTTGTTTTTAGACCAAATCGTAAAGATTTACATTAAGACACATTTCGCTCCAGGTGAGGAATATGCTGTTTTTGGTGATTGGTTAATATTAGAATATATTGAAAACCAAGGAATGGCCTTTGGAACTACTTTTGGTAATCAAATGTGGCATAAATTAGCCTTAAGCATTTTTCGAGTTGTAGCTATTTTTGGAATTTGTTATTATTGGTATAAGCAGGCCAAAGAAGGTGTTCGTACAGAGTTTTTAGTAGCAATTGGATTAATTTTAGCTGGCGCAACAGGAAACCTCATCGATTCTATGTTTTATGATTTTGCTTTCAAATATGACCCATGCATGGGCTTTAATCATTTAAAGGGATCTGGAATTCATACCAATTGTGGATTTTTTGGAGATATTGAAACACGCCATACTGGTTTTCTTTTAGGTAATGTTGTTGACATGTTTAAATTCCAAGCAAATTGGCCAGAATGGATGCCTTGGTTAGGAGGAAAAGAAGTGTTTCCTGCTATTTGGAATGTTGCCGATGCTTCAATTACTTCAGGTGTAATTCTTGTTTTTATTAGACAACGAAAGTATTTTCCGAAGAAGAAGAATGTTAAGATAGAAATTGAGCCGAAAGAGGAGAACATAGAACATGGAGCATAGAGCATGGACTTGGTTCGTGTGAACCAATCTATTTCTTCGAGGTGATGTTGGACAAAAGACAAAGGACTTGGTTCGTTTGAACCAATCTATTTCTTCGAGGTGACTTTGGACAAAAGACAAAGGACTTGGTTCGTGTGAACCATTCTATTTCTTCGAGGTGATGTTGGACAAAAGACAAAGGACTTGGTTCATGTGAACCAAATAGTCTCTCAGAATAAGAATCAATTTCTTTCCCAAAATTAACTCTATGTTCTATCAGCGGATTGTAATGAGCTTGTCGAAGTAAGCGGTCTATGCTCTTAAAAAGAGGCGGTCTACGTTCTATTTAAAAACGTGCAGTAACTCCTCCCATAAATTGGAAAACTTGAACCGGATGATTGTACCAACGATTATATCTTTGAGATGCAATGTTGTTCATTTGAATAAAAGCAGAAATTCTTTTATTATATCTGTATTCAATTCCCAAATTTACATCTGCAATTAAACCTAATGTCTTGGCAAATTGATTGTTTTCAATTGTTACATCATCTTCTAGAGCATAAACTAAAGATCTTCTTCCTCCCTCAAAATTCAAATCTAAATTCACAAGAAACTTGTCAAACAAATTATAAGACCCTCTAACTACAGCTTGCCATTGAGGTAAATTCCATGCATATGTATTATTCAATAAATAATAAGAGTAATACCTTCCTATACCATCGATTTTCAATTTCTCATTTAATTGATAAGAAAGGGATCCTTCTATTGTCGTTAAATTTAACGTGTCATATATGAGGTTGAATTTATTACCAACTGAAAAAGTAGTGTCTGTTACAAAAAGGGCCTTGTTTTGAACTCTAGCATAACTTCCTGATAAGTTAAAGCTCATTCTTTTACTTAGCGTTCCTTTGATTCCACCATATAAATCTATTACTGTATTTTCATTTAGCATAGAAACATTTGTCAATACAAATTCATTCTCTGTTGTTAAAGATTTAAATGTAGTTTGTTTTAGCCCTCCTCGTAAACCAACATAAGGAATGAAAATGTCGTTAAACAAAGAATATTTCACTTCGGCAACTGGATAAATATGCACCTTGGCAACAGTATGAGCGTCTAGCACAAGATCAACTCCAATTTTTGCTTTTAGCCTATTGTCTTTCGAGAATGTTGTAATGGTTGGTTTTAAATTAACGATTGTATTATTTAAAACAATTCCCGAGTCGAGCATTGAGACATTTGTGTCGCCAATTGCTCCGTATTTATAACCATTATAACGAATATTAAAGTCTGCAGCAAAAATTTCTTTTCCATGTTTATACCATCCAGATGCTTTTATTGCAAACAGGTTTTCTCTCGCTCTCCAGTCTGCAAGACTGTCTTCGGTTGGTTTTTTAGATAAAAAATTGTTGTATTCTATCCCTATTTTAAAATTCAATGTTGCGCTGTCTTTTTTATGTGACTCAAAAGAAAAAGCCCCGCCAGTATCATGATACCTTTGTGCGTTCGTTTTTCTATCTATAGAATCTGTTGGAATCTTCCATCCATAATAATGCAAGCCTTGATTATTATAATGCACATCCCCTTTTAAAGAATAACTTTTTTCATTTAATGCGCCATAGGCCCCAAATCTTGAGCGGTCAAATTGTGCAGGGGCGTATCCTGTAAAATTCCCAAAAGAACTTAAATGTTTGGCGTGAACACCATAAACAAATTTTCGAGAGCGTTTTGAATCGAAATAAATTTCACCGAGTGGCATTAATTCAGTTCCTATTCCCAATTTCACATACGTACTATAAAATTGAGATAATTTTGGTTCTGTTTTTATGGTTGCGGGGGAAATTTTTTCAATTGCAATTTCTGTAGTGAACTGCAAAGCCAATAATGGATATTCCACAACAGGTGTAGAAATTACAGTGTCAATTATTTTTGGACTTTCAGTCATTCGATAAGCTGGTTCAACTTCTCGTCCAACAGTTGTTACAATAACAATTTGATCTGTATTCCCTTGTGAAAAAGAGAACAAAGATGCTGTTACAAACAATATTAGAATATAATTTTTCATAATTAATTTCCCTCTTCGTTAACTTCAATAATTGTTTCCTCGTCTTCTTCAACTGATTTTGGTTGATTTTTCAACTGCATCAATTCATCCCACAATTCATTCGCCTCCGATTTTATTCCATCATCCTCAACTGGGTAATGATCAATAACTGACTTCAATGTTTGCTCAGCTTGAAATAAATCTCCTTGAGCTATTAACACGCGTGATTGTAATATTAATCCTTTTGCAACCCAGTAATTATAGCTTGGTTTCATTTTAATCAACGCTCGAATTTCTATATCCGCTTTTACATAATCCTGCTGTTTATAACATATTGCAGCTAATGAATATTTAGCTTCTGCGCCCCAAACTGTTGTCGTGTTTTTAACAATCCATTCCAAAGCTACTTTCGCCTCATTGAAATTGTTCAGATAAAAATTAGACATCCCTTTTGCATATTCAGCTTCCAATCTCAACGTATTGTTGATTTGGCTGCTTCCAATTACTGATTTTGCATAAACTGCCGCATTTGTCCAGTTTTCGATTAAGAAGTTACAGCGCATTAACCCTAGTTTTGCATTAAATAATGTTGCTGGTTTAGAGCTGATTTTTTCTAATCTATCATAGTAAGGTATTGCCTCTTCATATTTTCCTTCGTTATACAAGTACTGCGAAACACGTGATGCTGCAAATTCAGTATATGAATTGTTTTGTTCTTCTAAAACTATTTTATAGGTTTCAATTGCTTTTACTTTATCCCCAGTTGCATAATATGAGTTTGCTAGGAAATAGTTTGATTCAGATAAATATTGTCCTGAAGGAAATTTCTCAATATACTTTACAAATTGAGGAATCGCGGATATATAAGAACTGTCTTTATAGGCATCAAAAGCTGGGCTAAAAAATAATCCTTCCTGTTCGTCCAATGAGATGTTTGCACAAGCATATTCACTTGCCAATTGACTTGCGTTTTCTGGTTGTTTTAATGCTGCATAAACATCAACCAAGCCTCTTACACATTTTGCGCAAACTTCTCTATCCGAACCATATTCTGTAAGGATTTGTTTATAATTTAATTCTGCCTGGGGATAATCCCATTTCTTATAATAAATGTCTGCAATTTCAACTTTTGAATTTACGAATAACGTTGAACTAGGATAATCTGAAACAATCTGATTAAAATAACGCAAGGCTTTATCATAATCAGATTTTGCTTTATAACTCATTGCAACATCGTAAACTGATGAAATGGTGTATTTCGAGTTTTTATAATTATTTATTATGTCTAATAAATGAGTGATTTTTAAATCCACATTATCCGAAAAACCATATGCTTTTGCCATATAATACAGTGCTTGGTCTTCAAATCCTGATTTCAATAATACTACTGCTTGATAATACTTTATTGCGTTTTCGTTTTGAGAAGTCATGTAATAACCATCAGCCGTTCGCATGTTTGCGTCTGCCAGTTTATTTTTGTCTTTTACATTTGATTGGCAATAAATCCGGAAGGACTCTATGGATTGTGGAATGTCTTGTTTTTTCAGATACGCATAACCTATATTGTAATATGCGTCTACCTTTAATTCAGGTGCAAGAGTTGCTGGAAGAGACAAAAAGTCTTTATATCCCTTGATTGACAAGTCCATATTGTTCAAACGATAATTTGCATCTGCTGTCCAAAATTTCGCTTTTCCTGTAATAGCAGCATCAACAGGATATTTATCAACCAACGCAAAAGATTTTACTGCTTTTTGGAAATCAGCTTTTTGAAACATTTCAACACCTTGATTAAAAGCAACTAGTTGATATGCCATTTTTAATTTTGCGTCTTTATTTGGCAGCTTGTCCAAAGAAGCTAAAGCTTTTGCGTAATTATTCGTAGAAGTGTAAACGTTTACCAAATATTGATTCACATCATTGACACGTTTTGAAGTTGGAAAACGATTCAAGTATTCTTCTAATGCAATTACGGCTTCATCGTAAGGGTTTAAATCAAGCTTATAAGATAAGACCGCATAATTAAATAAAGCATCTTCTTCTACCTTTACATCTGCATCAATGTCTGCCGCAGCATCAAACGCAGATCGCGCAGAAACTAGATTGTCTAATTTTAAATAAGATTCTCCAATGTGATAAAACGCTACTTGACCAAGGTTGTCCTTTTCACGAGCAACTTTATCAAATAACTTTATTGCTTTCTCATAGTTTTTACTCTTATAATAAGCAAATCCTAATTCATAATCATCTGCACGTGTTGTGTTGGATTTAGCGTTATATTTTTCTAAATAATTTACTGCTTCATCAAATTTATTTGTTCTGTAATATGAATCCCCAATTATATGATTCAAATCATTCTGATTGACCACGTTTCCAGAGTCCATTATGCTTGGGGCAAATTTCGTTACCTCATCATATTTTCCTTGCAAATAATAAATTTGGGCAATATAATAAGGGACAACACTAGCAAATTGAGCATCTGATTGAAGTTTTAAGAATCCATCCAATGCTGTTTGATAGGATTTATCCATGTATGCAATGTGCGAATAGTAATATAAGCCAGGAGTTGCATATTGTGACACGCCATCTTTTACTTCATGAAAAGCGCTTCTTGCTGCAACAAAGTTCTGTTCTTGAAAATTTGAATACCCTACTTTGAAGTAATATTCTTCTTTATTCTCTTGCTCAACATCTTGAATTTTAATTTGATTAAACCAAACCAACGCTTCCTTAAAATCCTTCTTTTGGTAAAAATATTTTCCTAATCTGTAATGAATCTCATTTTTAAAAATGCTTTCAGGATAATTTCGATTAAAATCTTCTAATAAGGGTATTGCATCATTGTTAAATAATTCCAGAGCGGAGAGCCCTTCATAATAAAGTGCTTTCACATAAATTGGATCGTTTTTCTTTGTGAAATCTGTTATAAAATTTCTGAATTCTATTCTAGCAGCGGCGTACTGCTCTTTGGCAAACAACTCTTCTCCACGGTAATAATTTTCGTACTCACTATTATATTTCTCCGAAGTTTGGGAATAGGAGAAATAATGTAGGGACACTAATATGGCGACCAGGAACTTATTCATAACACGTTGCTTTTAATCGAGTAAAATTAAGGGACATAGCGTCCCGTTGGGAGAGGGCTTACAAAAGTTTTAAACGTGAATCTGTTAAGATTATTATAAGGAACCGTCAAAGTCATTTGCGGGAATTATCGACCTTTACAATAAATAATTTGTCTCGTGGGAAAAATCATACAAATAAGAAACGCTAATATCTACCAACAACAAGCGCTTGTGCTAGAAAACGTTCAGTTCGAACTAGATAATAACGAGTTTGTTTACCTCATCGGAAAAACAGGAAGTGGGAAAAGTAGTTTGCTAAAGACGATTTACGGAGAGCTTTTGTTGACTGAGGGGGAAGGAAGTATTGCGGGTTTTGATTTGAAAGGTTTAAAAAAACGAGAAATTCCGTTACTACGTAGAAAGATAGGTATTGTATTTCAAGATTTTCAGCTGTTGATGGATCGTACTGTTTTACAAAACTTGCTGTTTGTTTTAGGCGCTACGGGCTGGAAAGACAAGGAATTAATGGAGAAACGTGCAAAAGACGTTTTACAATTGGTAGGTGTTGAGCAAAAAATTAATTCAATGCCTCACGCTTTATCTGGTGGTGAGCAACAAAGAGTTTCAATAGCTCGTGCATTGTTAAATCGTCCAGAATTAATTTTAGCAGATGAACCAACAGGAAACCTAGATCCTGAAACATCAGAAGAAATTATGCGCTTATTGATCGCTATAGCGAAAGAAGAAAAAACGGCTGTTTTAATGGCAACGCATGATATGACAATGGTGGAGAAATTTCCTGGACGCGTTGCGCGAGTTGAAAACAAACAAATCAAGGAAGTAAATACGATGGATCGTTTTAATCCATTTACGACATTTGAAGCGAAATAGTAGGTGGATTCATCAAATATTAGCTCATTCAAATTCAAAGACTTTTTTTGACGTTCCGTCTTGATAAAAATAGATCATTACCACGTTTTTCGCTAGAGGTATTTCCCTACCCATCATATCGGTAATTTTAACTATCTTTTTGTTTTCTGACGAAAACAGCTCAGCTAAACCTACACTGCATTCATTCGCACAATCGGTGCTAAAAGAAGATTGTGCATCTACATACCCAACCTGCATACCATTCGGCATCCAATAGGTATTTGACCATTCAGCATTATCCACTTCAATGCAGGTTAACGTCGGGTTATTGGTTGCGTTTAAAGACATTGGAGAACTGTTGATTCCATTCTTTACATTCAGGCAGGTCAATTGATTATTTGTGCAATACAATTCCCTAAGTATATGACAGTTTTGTACATCTAATTCTGTCAACTCATTAAAAGAGCAGTTTAATATCTTCAGTGCAATACAGTTTTGTACATCCAAATTTGTTAATTGGTTATTAGTACAATTTAAGTATTGTAAATTTATATTATTGGAAACGTCCAATACAGTTAGGTAATTTCCACCGCAGTAAATATTCTCTAAATCAATGTTGTTATCGAGATTAATATTTATAAGCTGGTTATTAATACAATCTAAGATAATTAAAGCGGGGTTGTTTGTTATATCAAGTGACGTAAGTTCATCACCGATACAGAATAATTGTGTTAATTGCATATTTTGGGTTAAGTCCAAATTCCCCAAAGGATTGTTTCCACATGAAAGTGACTGCAACATACTGTTTTGAGACAGATCAAGATCAGTAAGTAAATTCTCGGAACAGGCCAAATCCAAAAGAGCAACATTTTGAGCAACATCTAAATTCGTTAAATTATTACCCATGCAGTACAATTTAACCAAAAGGATATTCTGGCTCACATCTATAAAATTTAAATTATTGTTATAACATGAGAGTTCCGTTAGTAAAGTGTTATTTGTTAAATCCAGATTCGTTAACAGATTTTCCCAGCAAATGATTTTTGTGAGGATCGTATTTTGGGCGAAATCCAGCGTAGTTAAAAAGTTCCGGTTGCAATCTACAGTTTCCAATTGTGTGTTTTGGGACAGGTCCAATGCTGTAAGTGAATTAACGCAGCAGTTTAATTCCTTCAAGTTGATATTATTTGTAAGGTCCAGAACATTTAAAGAATTACCGGAACAATTTAGAATTTCCAAGGCTGTATTTTGGGTAAGATTTAAACTTCCAAGCATTGGATTGTTGTAACAATTTAATTCTTCCAAAGAAGTATTTTGAGTTAAATCCAGACTGGAAAGCAGGGGATTGCTATAGCAATACAGTTTTATCAAAGAAGTGTTTTGGGTTAAATCCAAACTGCTTAGCTGCTGATTGTAATAACAAATAAGTTCTGTCAATGCGCTATTTTGCGTTAGGTTGATCGTTGTCAGCTGAAAATTGTTTTGGCATTTTAATACTGACAAAGCCAAATTTTGCGAGAGATCCAAATCAATGATGGGGTTTGAAGTGCAATCAAATACTGTCAATGATGTAAAATCTTCTATTCCTGTTAAATCATAGATTTGATCGTTAGCCAGATTCAGTGATGTCACAGTGTCAATGCTTGCAGTTTGCACCTGACCATCCGGAGAACCTGTATCATAGCCAAGATCGATTAAGGTTTGTTCAAAGTTTGGATCGGGAATCAGCGTAATCTGGGAAAAGACATTGATCGAGTGTAAAAAGGCAAGTACTAAAAAGGCTATTTTCATATAGTGTAGTAATTGATAAGTATTTCAACTTTGCAATATAGACGAATAAAACGAGTATTATCTTGTTCTTATTGTAATGGATTAAAAAAGTATCAAAAGATGACTATTGAAATAAAATAACAATGTTGACATGGATATGATGGCATATCGCATACAAAAGTCATCATTTGAGAATTTAATTAACTTTTGAAAGCGCTCGAGGAATCACTCAAAGTGCTCAACGCAACCAATCATTTAGAAAGCAATTCTTTTAAAATGACCGAGAAAATACGTGAATTGCTCCACAAAAAAGTAAAATAGCTCGACGCAAAATGAAAATTGATCAACAACATCTTAAAAGTGATTGAGGATTATTATAACGTGACACATGAATCGTGCGAAGTGGTCCTCAATAATCCCAAAATGGTCAAGAGAAAGTCTGAAATGACTATGAAAAGTGAAAATCGGTTAAAAGATTCTTAAAAGTGAACGAGGAATATACCTGCAGGTCGCACCGTTTAATGCGACGCTTAGCACGTTCAATGCTGCAGGGTATCACGGCATAGACGACGTTGTCCACGTGGTAAGCGACGCTCCTGCGGTGACAATCGTAGCAAGTGCCGTATTGCCCGACGAATGCGCCGTTGCACGCGTAGCACTTCACGTTTTGACCTGCAGGTATGAACGGCGTGTCCGTCGCTCTCGCCGTCGTTGTCGTCGGTCTTGCCGTCGCGTCCGTTGCTCTTGCCGTCATGTTCGTCGCTCTCGCCGTCGAACAATTTTAACACAATGAAAAATTAAAAAAACTCCACTGTTTACAAGGATTTCGTGGAATTATTAGAGTCGAATCACTAATCACAAGTAATGTGATGTACTAAATTTATCTTGTTATAGGAAGAATGACGAATTTCAATTCTTAACTATTCTTTTCACAATAGTATTCCCTAATTCAGTCTCAATTCTAATCAAATAAACTCCATTTGATAACTTTGAAACATCAATTTGATTGCCAATTGATGGTGTTGAATATTCTTTTCCTTGCAGATCAGTGATAATCCAATTGAACTGAGACAATCCCTCTATTGTAATTTCATTACCCGAAACAGGATTTGGATAAATTGAAATCATACTTTCTTCAGTATCCAAAATTGTTGCTAACCCACAATTAATTACTGTTCCAGCAGTTTGAGTGAGTACCCCATTTTCCACATACCAATATTCCCAAACGCCTCCAGTTCCAGTTGTCCAATCTGTTAGGTTGAATGTTTGTGTCCCAAACGTTGTACCTTTTGCGTGATATACCTTCAATGCTTGACCTCCTCTGTTCCATGTTAAAGGAGTTGAAGCAACACATGTTTCTGGCATTAAATCAGATAATTCACAGTTTGGTTGAATGAAATAAACATCTTCGTCATAAGTTGGATAATCGCCGTATATTTTACAAAAACCCAATGTGTCAATACAAACGGCTGTATATTCGTCACAAGCAATTCCTTTTCCGACAGCTTGATAATCTTGCATGATTCTACTTAAAAAAGTAACGTGTCTGCCTTTTCTGTCAGGACTATCGTAATGTGTATCCGTAATTACATTTGATAGATGTTCGTTAACAATGAATGGTTCGTTACTGACTGTCATTAAAGAATTATATGGATTTGCCAGTGCTTGTGCACTTGTTACCGTGCCATTTTCCGCTGAAAAATAATATTTCCCCATAATTACCATTCCAGCACTTGTGCCTCCAACCACAACATTTCTTTCTGCAATTGCCTTATTCACCAAACTATCCACTGGGGTATTTCTCCAATAAGAAACATAAGTCCATTGATCTCCACCAGCAAACCAAATAGCTTCTGCTTGATTTATTTTTTGTTGTAAATAGGCCTCTTGTGAAGCATTGACATTATTACACACAATTGTTTCAACCGAATTTATTGTAACCCCCAATTGATTCAGCATATAATCGTTATAACCATCCGAACCTGTTGCTCTTAATACCAAAACGTCCCCACCATCAGCTTGTTGCAAAAACCACTTCATCGCTTCATCGTGCTCAGATGCTCCACCCATTAAACAAACTCCACCTTTTGGAGATGTTGCAATGTTAATAAGACTTCCAGAAAAATAAGAGGTGTAATTCTGTCCAAAAACAATTGAATTTGTAACGATAGTTAGCAGTGTAAGTAGTTTCATAATTCTTGATTTATATGGTTGTTTTTTTAATTTTTACCTCAAACAATTTCATCCAATTTTTGCCGGTCATATAAATCTTGTTGTTTTTTGGATTCATCGCAATTCCATTCAACACGTCGCCGTTTCCTTTTCCTTCAATAACCAATGAAGACCCATCTATTTCAGCCAACACCTTCCCGTTTAAAGGATCAATGATTGCTATTTTATTAGTCATCCAAACATTTGCATAAATCAATCCATCAATATATTCTAATTCATTTAAGTTAGCAACAGCCCCCTGATGCGTATAGACTTCAATGGTTCTTTCTATTTCAAAGGTTTTTGGATTTCTAAAAGTTATTCTTTCAGAACCATTTGACATAATTAATGAAGTTCCATCGTTACACAACCCCCATCCTTCACCATTATAAGGCATGTCTTTTTCTATTTGCAAAGTTGATTTATCGTACACAAAACATTTCTGTTCTTTCCATGTGAGTTGATATAACTTATCCCCTAAGATTGTGATTCCTTCACCGAAATACGTTCCGTCAAGCCCCATTTTCTTTATAGTTTCCCCTGAGTTTAAATTAACTTGGGCTACCATGCTTTGTCCTTTTTGACCTGTTCCTTCGTAAAGTATTCCTTCGTTGAATTCCAGTCCTTGTGTAAAGCTAGTTGTATTATGCGGATAAGAAGCTGCAATTTCAGCTATCCATATTTCCGGAATTATGTCTGAAAGTACCCGAACCATTCTGTTGTCCGAATAGGTAGAACCATCGTTCATTGTTGATAAAAGCTGAATGTCTCTAGCCCCTAAACCATAGTACCCTGCTTTAAATGGAAAAGTAATTTTTCCTTTTGGATTATTCCAAGTTTTAAAAACACTGTCATTATAGATTAATTCTAGTTTCGAAATATCGTCTTTATTAATATTGATTTCTAGCTGAATCGTTTCATCCCACCTGGTGGCAAGATTATCATTGAAAGCAAAAACTGCAGGAATTTCTTCGTCTTCAACTGGTGTGGTAGTCTTTAATAAAGGTACTAATACCAAAGCTCCTAAAACGATAAAAATTAAACCAATTATTAAATACTTTTTCATATTCCTTTTCTAACTTAATTGTCTTTCAATTTCTTTTGCGTCAATAGATGAGTGCGTTGCAGAGTATATTACTTTATTGTCTTTAACAACAATTGCTTGAGGTGATTGATGAATCACATTACTTATTTCTTCCAATTTATTTGAAACCTGCCGATAAGCGAGTAAATCAATAAAATACAAATCACATTTCCCGTCTAATAACTCGGTGTTTTGTTCAAATCTACTAAGTGCCATTGAAGAAATACTACACCTTGTGCTGTGTTTAAAAAAAAGGGCAGGTTTATTTTTAGCCCCTTCGAAAGCAGTTTCTAATTGCTCCTCAGATGTTATATGAATCCAAGGAAATAACTTTTTTTGGCTTGATGAAAATATTCCCATAATTAAATTCCAGCTGTAAATTGTTTTAAGAAACGCACATCGTTTTCCGAATATAAACGCAAATCGTTGACTTTATATTTCAATTGTGTAATACGCTCTATTCCCATTCCAAAGGCGAATCCAGAATATTCTTTCGAATCAATCCCACATGCTTCTAATACATTAGGGTCAACCATTCCACACCCAAGTATTTCTAACCAACCTGAGTATTTACATACATTACATCCTTTAGAGTTACATATTGTGCATGAAACATCCACTTCGGCACTAGGTTCAGTAAATGGGAAATAAGAAGGTCGTAGTCGAATTTGTGCTTTTTCGCCAAACATTTCTTTAGCGAAATACAAAAGCGTTTGTTTTAAATCAGCAAAAGAAACGTTTTTGTCAATGTATAACCCTTCTACTTGATGGAAAAAGCAATGTGCACGGGCAGAGATTGCTTCATTTCTATATACTCTTCCAGGCGAAATTGTTCGAATTGGGGGCTTTGAATTTTCCATTACACGCACTTGAACAGAGCTCGTGTGTGTACGAAGTGCCATTTCAATATCTCCTTTATCTATAAAAAAGGTGTCTTGCATATCTCTCGCAGGATGTTCCGGTGGAAAATTTAAAGCTGAAAAATTATGCCAATCATCCTCTATTTCTGGCCCTTCTGAAACAGCATATCCGATGCGATTAAAAATCTCAATAATTTCACTTCTCACTAATGAAAGTGGGTGTCGTGCTCCAATTTCTTGATCGTCTCCAGGACGTGATGTGTCAATTTTTTCAGAGTCAACCAACGTGCTTTCTAGTCTATCCTTAAAAAGAGCTAGTTTGTCTTCAGCTAATGCTCTCAGATTATTAAGTAGTTGACCAACCTCCCGTTTTTCTTCATTTGGGACTGATTTAAGTTCACCAAATAAATTTTTCACAACTCCTTTTGATCCTAAAAAATAAATTCTAAAATCTTCCAGGGTCTTAATGTCTTCGATTTTAAACGATTCTATTTCTGCAATACTTTTATTTATTTGTGTTTTCATTCTGGTAACCGTTACTCATAACTGTTTTTAACTATTTTTGATATTCGTGTAACTTTTAAGCACATTTTTTTGTTTAAGGTTTGGATAACACATTATATCGTTCACGAAGGTAAGAAATTAAGAATAACATTGTTGTCGGATTAATTTAAAAATAGTTTATCTTTGGTCGCAAAGTTTTAAAAGAAAGATGAGTAAATTGATGAAAACTATATTAACCACTTTTACTATTTTATTATTTTTGGGTCTTTTTTCGGCTTGTAAAAACAAAGACGCTTCTATAATTAAGATTTTTGTTAGATCTGCTAGCAATGCATTATTGGAAGATGTGCAAGTTGTAATTGTTGGTGATGTTAATTCAAATCCTGCAACGATGGCTTATGTTGATACAGCTTTTACAAACTCTTCGGGGTACGCCCTTTTTAATATGGATTCGTTTTTTGAATTAGCCGGAGAAGATAATAAAACAGGATATTTTGATGTTATTGTAAAACAAAACGGATTACAAGGAACAGAATACATTCGCGGAAGTGCGCATATAACGACAGTTGAAACTGTCTTTTTTAACTAAAAATTCAAACTATGAATACTACTGTAAAAAGAACTCTTTTATTTGCTTTTGTAGCACTTTTAGGAGTGGCGATGTCCTCTGGATGTCGTAAGAAAGAAGATACTATCGCTATAATTTATGTGCGTGACGTTGCAAATCAATTGGTTTCGGGTGCTCAAGTTGTATTATACGGTCAATCGACTACAAATCAACCAGCAAATGTTGTCTTACATGACACGACTACAAGTAATACCTCTGGTGAGGCGCATTTCAACTTTAATGATGTTTATCAATTAGGACAAGCAGGAGTTGCAGTTTTAAACATTGAGGCATACTTAAATGGCGCTGAAGGGCTTGGGATTATTAAAGTTGAACAAGAAGTAACTTCTACAGAAACAGTTTTTATTCAATAAAGAATATTACAAAAAAATAAGCCGCTCCTCGACCCTTCGATAAACTCAGGGACAAAGGGCGGCTTTTTTGTGTCGTTACGAAAACTGGATTTCTCCATCGTCAATCAAAGCATCACCTCTCATTCTTAGAAACAATTGAACTAAGGCTACAACATCTTTTTCACAATACACCTTAATACGTTCCAAATCCTTTTCTTCATAATACACGCGTGCAACATCAGCACCTGAAATATCGTCTTTTGGAGTTGGAATTTTAAACACATGACAAAGAAGTGCTAAAGAAGTGTACGCTTTATAATCTCCAAACTTCCACAGTTCCATTGTGTCTAAATGACTAATTTCCCATGGTTTTTTACCAGCAATATCTAATACCGCAGGAAGTTTAATTCCGTTAATCAACATTCGGCGACAGATGTATGGGAAATCAAATTCTTTGGCGTTATGTCCACACAAAATATGATACGGCGTATTATAATGTTCGTCCAATAATTTTTTGAATTGGTTTAACAACGTTTCTTCATCATCGTGATAAAACGATTTCATTCGTAACTGTTTACCCGTTGTTGTTTCTCGAACAAAGCCAACTGAAATACATACAATTTTTCCGAATTCGGAAAAAATGCTTGCCTTTTCGTTGTACAATTGTTCAAAGGACTTTTCATCACTCTGTTGAAACCTTGTTTTCAATTCAAACAAGTGTTTTGTGTCTTCCTCTAAATCGGGAAATTGATAGGTTTGTGGGACAGTTTCAATGTCCAGAAATAAAACTTTTTCTAGGGATACTTTTTCTAACATAAATAGCGTTTGTTATTTGAAGATAAGGAAAAAATTGCAGAATCCACATAAAAAAGGCAATTTTGCTAGTACAAAAAATAAAATGTCAGAAACGCTCTCTCAAATAACCGGCACAAAAAGTGAAATCTATCAAAGCCTTCTTCCTCAGATAGAAGCTTTAATTGGTAACGAACAAGATGCTGTTGCGAATATGGCTAATATCAGCGCTGCACTAAAAGAAGCTTTCAATTTCTTTTGGGTAGGATTTTATCTTGTTAAGAATGATGAGCTTGTTCTCGGTCCATTTCAAGGTCCAATTGCTTGTACCCGAATTCAAAAAGGTAAAGGCGTTTGTGGATCAGCCTGGTTGAACGCAGAGGCAATAGTTGTTGCCGATGTTGATGCATTTCCTGGGCATATTGCCTGTTCTTCCATTTCGAAAAGTGAAATTGTCGTTCCATTAATAAAAAATAAAGTTGTCGTGGGGATTTTAGATGTGGACAGTGAACATTTAAATCATTTCGACAACATCGATCTTGAACACCTTACAAAATTATGTCAATGGTTTTCAGAAAAATTATAATACTATTCATTCCACTTATCATACTCTCTTGTGCTCAAGTTGGTACATTAACAGGGGGAGAAAAAGACGAAATTGCACCTCAGCCTGTTGCGGGAAAAACAATTCCTCCAAATGAAACTATTGAATTTAATTCAAATGAAGTGGAAATTACATTTGATGAATTCATTCAATTAAACAATCCTATTCAGACCATTTTCTTTGTTCCAAATCACGCAACACCAGTTGCTTCTATCAAGAGCAAAACGCTTTCAATCAAGTGGGATGAACAACTCAAAGAAAACACAACCTATGTAATTTACATGAATGGTGCGATTAAAGATGTCACAGAAAGTAATGACTCTTTAATGACGTATGTTTTTTCCACGGGTAATACAATTGATTCATTAAGCTATTCTGTTCAAGTTGCAGATGCTTGGAACAACCAACTTATTAAAGGGGCAACCGTTGGATTGTTTTCTCTTGCAGACTCTTTAAAGCCCTATTATTTTGCCAAATCAGATGTTTCGGGATTAGCAACGTTCTCGTATTTAAAAGAAGGCACCTACAATTTAGCGGCGTTCGTTGATGCAAACATGGATATGCAAATTCAACCAAGTGAATCAATTGCTTTTCGTTCAGAATCTTTTGAGCTTTCAACTTCTCAAGTTGATACTATTCCTTTATTAATTTCAACCCCTTCTGGAGCAAAAAAAACCCATCGTTTTAATTATAACGCGCCAGGAAGTTTTACCGTTGATGCTAACTATCCTATTGTTGATGCTACATTAACGCTGAATAACTCGGTAATTGAAAAAGAAAACATCCACATTTTTGAAGAAGACAGTGTTTTACTTTTTTATGCACCACAAGCTGAAACACAATTTGAACTTATAGTAAAAGGGGGAAATGTTACAGACACATTAGAATTAAGAATAACAGAAAAGGAAAAAACTAGTGTTTTGCGCTTAACTCCTAAATTCAAGAATAACCAACTAGGAAGTCACGAACAGTTTTCCTTTACGGTGAATGATAGAATTGTAAACGTGGATAATTTTAAAATTAAACTCATTAATCTAAAGGATTCACTTGAAATTCCATTCGAAACAAAAATTGATTTAAACACACTTACGCTTGATTTTGATAGAAAAAATAGTTCCAAAGTCCAGGTTGTTTTTCAAAAAGGAGTCGCTCTAGGACAACAAAACACCTTGTCTGATTCTCTTTCTCTCATTCTTACTTTAAAAGAGGAAAAGGATTATGGAATCGTTCATGTTGACGTTTCTCAATTCAAGCAAAATGTGATTGTTGAGCTTCTTCAAAACAACAATATCGTTCAAAAAGTGTTCAATTTTGACGGGAGTAAAGTTTCTTTTTTGAATCTTGAACCAGGAATTTATCAATTTCGTGTAATAGAAGATTTGAATGCCAATTTCAAATGGGATCCAGGAAATAGAACCCAAAATATTCAACCTGAAAAGGTATACAATTTCACAAAACCAACAACAGTAAGAGCTAATTGGGAAATGGAAGTTCAACTCACACCTATCAAATAAATGAAAGAACCTTCCATCATTCAACGGTCCTTTCAAGGATGGAAAATGTGGTTGAGCATTTTGATTGGATTGAGTGTTGCGGGTTGGATGTTGTTCAGCAGTATTTCTGAAGTTCGATTTATAAAAGTTGCAGATAATACCGGAGCATATTCTTGGAAAGACAGCAATCACAACGGTCTTGTTGACACAAAATTAGCTGCAGAATTTTTCCCTGCGAAAAATGGAAACTATCGAGAAGAAACGCTTTCGGATTCATTAACTGAGATTCAGTGGAGCAATACTTCTATTTTATGGATTTTCTTTGCAATCGTTTTTATGGTTGGCCGCGACTTCTTTTACATGCTTCGCATTCGACTGTTGACGCATTCAGAACTCAGTTGGAAGTCAAGTTTTCACGTTATTATGTTGTGGGAATTTGCGTCTGCATTAGCCCCCGGAGTTTTAGGAGGAGCAGCGGTTGCGATGTTTATCCTCAACAAAGAAAAGATTGATTTGGGTCGGTCAACAGCAATTATCTTTATCACAGCTTTGATGGATAATTTGTTTTACATCTTATTGATTCCATTCGTGTTTGTATTCGTTGATGCAGCTCAACTCTTTCCCCATCAAGCGTTCAATTCGTCTGGTGTTCAATGGGTGTTTTGGATCGGTTATTCCGTTTTTGTGGGAATTTGTTTGTTCATGTTTACAACACTTTTCATCGTTCCAAAACTGGCAACAGGGTTTTTAAAAATTGTATTTAGTCTTCCATTCTTAAACAAGAAGAAGGAGCACGCCATCAAAACAGGAAAAGACATTGAAGCATCTTCTAAAATCTTTAAAAAAGAATCGTTTGTCTTTTGGTTAAAAGTGTTTGGAGCAACCTGTGCTAGTTGGACTTCCAGATTTCTTGTGATCAACGCACTTTTACAAGCCTTTTTGAATTTGGGAATCATGGATCATCTCCTCATCCTCGGAAAGCAATTGGTTTTATGGCTTTTGATGCGTGTTAGTCCAACCCCAGGAGGAAGCGGCATTGCAGAATATGCTTTTGGAGAATTGATGGTGACTTTTAGTCAATCCGCTTTATTGCTTGCAGCCTTAGCAATTCTCTGGCGATTGATTTCTTATTTTCCGTACTTGTTTATTGGGGCGGTGTTGTTACCGAGGTGGTTGAGGAAGAATCGCTAATACCCATTCCTTTCCAATAACTGATATACACTCGTTACCACAACAATCGCAATAATGTAAACTGTTTCTGGAAGCGCTATCAACGATTGAAAACCAATTGTAAATGCCACACAACCAATCAGCGTAAATTGCATTTTAAAATGGGAGGCCCAAAGTGTGGGAATAGTTTGTGTTTTGAATCTCGCTGGCATTAAAAATTCCATTTTATAGCGTTGATATCCTACCAAAGCGATTAGTGGAATCAAGAAATAACCTTGTGCAATTCCCATGTCTTTATAACTTAAAAACTGAATGAATTCTTTGTAAAATTCAATTTGTGGATGCAGCATTTTCATTGAAAGGTGCACTAATACAATCCCTAAAATAAATAACAAGAAACTCAGAGATGCTTTTTTGATCCAGATTTTAGAATCGATTTCTTGATAAGTTGTGATTTTTTTAGATTTCAGGTTAAGAATTACTTCGTTGCTCAAATAATCAAGTAAGTAGAAAATTACAATAAAATACAAACTCCAATTCCACCAGAAAAAACCCAAAAGAGGAATAACCGCATCGCCAATAAGCTGAATAATTTTTGGATTTAAACGTTTCATTTCAATGCATTCGCTCTATCGCGAGACAATTTGAATTCTGGGTTATATTTCAGCGCTTTCGCATAAGATTGGAGTGCTCTTGTAATATTGTTTTGTTCTTCGTAACACGTCCCTAAGTTGTGCCATGCTTCTACAAAGCGTGGTTCTGTTTTCAATGCTGAATTGTAATAATAAATCGCACTATCCAAATCTTTGTAATTGTATTGCTTGATTACCCCTATTTGATTTAAAGCTTGATAAAAGGAAGTGTCAATACGTATCATTCTACGGTAGATTTCTAATGCGTTTTCTGGTTCTTCAAATGTTTGTTCTGCGTATGCTAGAGAAAATAACACTTCTGGGTTTTTAGGCTGTAATTGAACAGCTGTTTTATAATATTCAATACAAATTTTATTGTTCTCCGACTGATAGAGCGAACCTAGCATTATATAGGCTTCATAAAAACTTGGGTCTTGCTGCACGGCCGTTTCATAAGACGATTTTGCTAAATCTGTTTTCCCTAAAAACAAATAATTCGACCCTTTCATAACGTATGCATCTCTGTATCTTGGATCAATTCTTAAGGCCATATTAATATACTTAAACGACTTTTCGAAATCCATTTGCTGGCTATATGTAGATGCTAATCCAATAAACGCTTTCGTGTTTTTTGATTGTTTTTTTATTATGTACTTGTATTGAGTTTGAGCAGTTGCAATGTCATCTGGTGTACGAGTAGGACGATTGTTTAAGACATCTGCGTAAAGCATACGAGCATCTATTCGATTTTTGTCCAATCTAAAAGCTTTTGCCCCATCCGCCATAGCCTTATCAAACTTCAACTCTTTAATCATTGCATTTCCATGAAGGATAATAATTTCAAGGCTATCGGGAAACATTACCAATAAACTATCAATATCTTTCGGAAGAGATTTTGTTGGTTTCAAGTCAGAACAGGAAACAAAGAAAAAAGGAATTAGAAAAACTAAATACTTCATATCGGATTTTTTACTCTAGTCACAAAGTTAATTGAATTTCCTGATTAGAAATTATTAGAGACTCATTGATCACTACCGTTCCCTATAAAACTTTGCTGTTTTTGAATCTTCGATTATTAAAATTGGTATTTTTGTACTATGAAAAAGTGGATTGTTTTAGCCGTATTGTTTTTCTTCATTTGTGGGGATAATGAACTTTTAGCACAAGGTTGTTCTCAATGTAAATTAATGGCAGAACAAGCAAGTGAATTAGACGAGGCGTCTTTTGGGTCCAGTATTAACACTGGGATATTATACCTAATGTTGATTCCATATCTTTTGATTATGTTTTTATTCCGGAAATATATATTCAGGTTTTTTAAATCTCTTGTAAGAAGGTAGGCTCCGTCTCGACATCTCGACAAGCTCGATGTCCGAAGCTCGATGATTGTTTCCTTCCAATAAATTCAATCTCAATAAAAAACCCATCCGCTTTTTGCTAGATGGGGTTCAATTAAAATCTTCCTCTCGATTTAAATAATGCATGACTTAGGTTCGTATATGACAGTGAAAACTCTAGCGAGCCTCCAGTATACGCTTTTCGCATGGTTGAAACAGTAACATCATACGAAACCGCGAATTTAAACCCTTTAAAATCTACCATTATAGAAGGTGCTATTGCATCTTTAAAGCGGTAATATGCGCCAAAGCCAAAATAAGAATCTTGTGTATGTCCAGTGATTTTTGTTCCGTTCATGAATCGTCTTCTCACCATCAAGCCAAGAATTGTTTCCAAATGTGGCCCTTGAATAAATTGGACGGCATTTGCATCAATCGACCAATCTGTACTAACAATGTCCGATATTACACTTGTATGAATTACAAATTTTCGGTATAAATTTCCTACGGTAATGGTTGTGTATTTCATTTCTGGCTTGTTTAAATGAAAACCACCCACTCCTAGTTGAAATTTAAAATCATTGTTTCTACTAAAGGATGACTGTCCTCCGTCATACACATAATAGATTCCAGCCGAAGCATCTAAATACTGAAATGAGTTTATTCCATTTGCTTCTCCTGTGGCAATGGTTGGGTCATAGATTGTACCATTCCATTGTGAGGTAAATGACAAATTCGAAAAGTCTGCTTTTCTATTTCCAAATCCACCTTGTATTCCAGCAGATAATGAATGTCCAGAACCTCCCATTGGCAAAACACCGCTTAATGTTAGTGAACCTGTTTGGCTACCAAATTTAGATCTGCCGCCAATATCGTTATAAAACATTAAACCTAATCCAACATAAGCCTTGTCATTCAGTCTAGTTTTACCAAAATTTATATCAGCTGCAACAGCAGTCGTCATAAACTGTGTACCTGAACCTAACCACTGATTTCTATGATTAATAATCACCCGTTCCCATCCGTCATAAACACCAGCCGCTGCAGGGTTTATTAATAAGGGCGTTTGTGCTGTTTGAGTAAAGTGTAAATCTTGTGCAAGAACTCCAAATTCAATAGACAAAGAGATCAATAAAATTATTTTTTTCATCTTTTATCGAATTAAAGTGACGTTGTCAGAACGTGTTTCACTTGTTCCGTTTACATAATTTACTTCAAGAATATAGGCATAAACACCTGCATTACATAGTTGACCTTTGTATGTTCCGTCCCACTTAAAATTCTTATCATCTGTGGTTAACATCAAATTACCCCAACGATCGTAAACAGATATCGTAAAGGATTTCACGTCATTCCCTACAATGATGGTCCAATTTTCATTTAACCCGTTTCCAGCTCCATTTGGTGAAAAACCAGAAGGGATATGAATCCCCATTATACAATCAACAGAAGTAGCAGATGGGTCACATGGATCAAGAGGATTAGAGTCTAGAACAACTTCATCTCCATCAGATATTCCATCTCCGTCTGTATCTGGATTTAGCGGATTAGTTCCAATAGGAATTTCATCACAATCTGTAAGTCCATCTGCATCCGTATCTAAAACACTTAACCCAACAGGGTCGCAAGGGTCCAGCGGATCGCTCGTTGCGGTAGCCGGATTATAAGTTGTTGCAGGGTCGTCTGTTCCGGTTACTTCTTCACCATCAGTCGCTCCGTCACCATCAGTATCTGGGTTGTTTGGGTCAGTTCCAAAAACACCTTCTTGAGCGTCAAATAAACCGTCTCCATCTGTGTCCGTTTGACATCCAGGGAAGAAATCGTCAGGGTCACACGGATTCATAGGGTCGGAACCATTTGTTACTTCTGTACCGTCGTTTATCCCATCTCCATCAGAATCTGGATTTGTTGGATTAGTTCCTTCAGTTCCTTCTTCTGTGTTTGTTAAGCCGTCTCCATCTTGATCGCAAGGACCTGCGTTTACATTTGGAATACAAGGGTCAATATTTGCTGGATCTGTTTCGTCGTTTACACCATCTCCATCCGTATCTGCTGTTGAAGAGTCTAAGGCGTCAATAATACCGTCTCCATCTGTGTCTAAAGGATTTGTGAAATCTGCTCCAATTTCAGCGCAATCATTTTCACCATCTCCATCTGTATCAGGATTGTTTGGGTTTGTGCCCGCAATAACTTCATCGACATTTAAACATCCATCCCCGTCTAAATCTGGAATATCAGGAACAAAAAATGCTACAATATTTTCTATGCCGTTAATATTTATACTATTTGTATCTTCAGTAATTACGTCTGACAAAGGACCAGTTGTATATTCCCAGTGATCAAACATATATCCGGGCAAAGGTTGGGCTATAATATTAGTTTCGATTCCACCATAATATGATGTGGCCCATGGATATGTGGGAGCCCAAACGGAATTTACTTTTATCTCCCCCGACAGTGCTGGTGAGACATCAAACGTTGTTACGAAAGGCCCTGTTAAATTATAACAATCAATCAATCCTTGCTCCAGAGCTGTGCAGCGCAAAATAATGAAATTTCTTAATTGAGTAACCCTCGATTGCCAACCGGTATATGTTCCGCCCCAAAGCGACACTTGGGCTTGCATTTCTGGATCGATTTCTGCCACCATGCTGTCTAACAAAGTGAGCATATAGTCGCACGAAAAATAGGTGTTTACTAAATCAATATATCGTGTTATATAATACTGTTCTACAACGGGGTTTTCGGCAATGAGCTTTTCTAAAATATCAGTATGCCCCTGCCCTCCTGGGTCGGGAAGATTTTCAACATTACAAGGGTCGGCATTTGCAGAAGGGTCAGGAATACCAGTATAATTGATATAATGTCCAAAGGTCGCGTCCATATCCCATAGTGTATACCTCCATCTTCTATGATTACCTGCTGGATTTCTACCCCTCCACCATGCTGTGTTCCAGTTCAACCAGTCTTGGTTTACAACATATGAATTAAACACAAAATAATCACACAATGATCTCCAACTTAAAAGAGTGTCCACATTCGCAAAATTCGCAGGCACACCCATATTGTTCGTATTGATAAAATTCACCAATGAATTCCAAGCCGGTTGAGCATTTGGAGCCCCATATTCCTCCCAGGTTGCTCCCCATGTTTTTAAATATTGAAGGTTGAATTTATCTTGATCAAAATAAAAATCTGTATAATCATGGTCATCAGCTTTTTCACGAATTTCATATACACCCCAATAAACACCATTTAAATAAACAACACAAGGTCTCCAGCTTCTTTCATCTAAATTCATGTCAGCTCGTTTAGAAAGCGTATGAACAAAAGCATCACGAATGTGTGCTCCATTTTCAAATGAATAATTATCACTTGCGGCTGGTTTTAAAATAACTCTCTGGAATTTGTCTCTTTGTGAGTCCGGAAATATCTGATGTTCCAATTGGGCTGAATATCCAAATTCATCTCTTGTAATGTAATCAAAACCTCTTTGATCATATGACCAAGAATCATTCCCGTGTTTATTAAAGTCTCCCTGCCCCTCATCGATGAAGGTGCCGTCCTGTTCAAATAGCTCAAATGCCCCTACAACCGGGGTTTGATTGCCATTAGCGACGAGGTTAAAAACACCTTGGCTACAAACAGAAACAACTGGTATTGTGTGTGTTATATTAATAAAATAAGAATTTGTCTCAATAAATGATGTTTGACTCGTGCTAAAAGCAGCAGCTCTAAGCACCATCGTTGCAGTTATTGATATCGGTCCTGAGTAAAGTGTTGATGTGGCTGTTGGATTTTGACCGTTCGTTGTATAACGTATTGTCGCTGTTGGGTCTGAACAAGTTATTGTTGTTGATTGTGCACCAGGATAAAAACCGGGAGCAAGACTAATAACTGGTGTAGGAGTATAAAAATTTTGGGCTCCGGTATTCGCTGCGTTTGGCGTTGGTGTAGTAAATAGTTTCCAGTCCGCTGCTGCATTGGTTGACCTCCCAACAGAATGATCGGCTTTGGTCATATGGACAATTTTTATTGAGTCCAATACTGATGCTGACGGGTTTGCTAAAATTATCCAGTCTCCTTCCGTTTGTTTCAAATTAAAATTAGGATGATATTGTGCTCCGTTCACAGTGTTTCTTTTTGAGCAGTAAACCATTTTGTAACTGTTAGCCGCAATGGAACCACTTGGAATTAACCATTTTTGGATATTTGTTGCTTTATCAGAAAGATAGTATCCCGTTAAATTTACAGAGGTTGCACCCATATTATACAACTCAACCCAGTCCTCTCTATTGCCATAAGCATCCGTGATTCCATTAACATTTGAACAGGAATATTCATTTATAATTATCTGAGAAAATGAATTGAAGGAAATTATAAAAAATAAAATAGAGAGAATTTGAGTTTTCATTTTCAAGTGTTTTATTCATTGTATTCTGTTATACAAAGCTGAAATTTACCTTAAATTAACATAATATTACCAAATCTTAAATAAATTCTTACTTTAGTCATATAAAAAATACGCGTAAGGTTGTATTCCTGTTGTGCAGTATTTAAATAAATATTTTAAAATTATATGAAAAAAATTATTTCAGTTTTTGTGGTTTTAGTGTCCTTTTTACTTCTTAATTCTTGTAAAAAATACGAGGGAGAAGGTGGGTCTTCAAAAATTATTGGGCGAATAACCGTAGATAATTACAACATAGGGGGGAGCATTCTAGAGGGCTCTTATGTTGGTGCTGACGAGGATGTTTATATTATTTATGGTGAGGGAAATACTTATTATAATGATAGAATTAAAACAAGTTATGACGGTACTTTTGAGTTTAATTATCTTCAAAATGGTAAGTATTCAATTTATGTTTATGAAGATGTTTTACCTGAGCCTAACAATGCAGATAATAAAAAAGTGGTTTTAGTGACCGCAGAAATTACTGAGAAAAAATCAACTATCGATTTAGGGGATATCACAATAATTAGAAAATAATTTTTTCACAATTAGCTCTATTTTTAGATGTCAAAATACATTTTTTTATTCCTTTTTCTTCCAATGTTTGGCCTTTGTCAGGGGACTGGTAAAAGTTGGACTTCAATTGGCGTTAAAGGAAGTATTATAAAAAATTTAGATTGGGGGGCTTCTTTTACAGCAAGAATTGGCGGTTCAAATGACCAAATTTATTTTCCACAAATTTCTTTTAAATATAAAGTAACAAAGTGGTTTCGTCCTTCGCTTGATTACAGAGCTATTTTCTCGTTAGACCAATATGGAAATTATTCTTTCACTAATCGTTTAAATATAAATGCTGATTTTAAGCATATAATTAAACGATTTTCTTTGTCTGCTAGAATAAGGTATCAGGCTTCTTTTGAAAGATTAGTTGCATCAGCAAATTATGATCCTGAATACGATCAAGCCATTCGTTGGAAACCACAAATTTCTTATGATATAAAAAAGAGTTTTATAACACCGGTTATTAATATCGAATTATTTTATAACCCGACTTATGGTCCTTTCGGACAAATGTTTACAAAATACCGTGCTTTTATTGGTGTAGACCTTGAGTTTGATAATCCTCATGAAATTTCAGTGGGTTATTTATTTGACCAACAAATAAATCGTCCCCTACCAGAAACAAAACATATTCTTTCGATTAGCTACGCTTATAACTTAGGTTTTAAAAAGAAAGATTAAGGTGTTTTAGCTTCTTCAACAACCAACCCAACATCCAATATTTGATCGATATTAGAATCTGTAATTCCCTGTTCTAAAACAAAGGTATATTTCCCCTTCAAAGGAAGTTTTCTTCTTTTAAAGTTTAAGGAGTTTTCAACTATCGTACCTGTTTTTTTTCCTATCCAAGACCCATCTGGATTTGTTATTTTTAATTCAAATGGTTCCCTTGCCTTCTCGCCATTTGGTGTTTTTGTGCTCATATAAATCCACAAATTGCTGTATTTATATTCTGTTGTTGTTCTTAAAGTAAGCACAAAATCATACTCCTTCGTAGGGTCTTTTATTTCTACAATAAAAGACGGTTTGGTGTTTTGTTTCCATTCTCCCTTTTCAAAAACGTATGATTTTTCAAAAATTGGCGTGCTTCCACAAGAAGCTAAAAATGCGGTGCAAATGATCAGGCCTAATTTATTCTTTACCTTCATTGTTCGCAGCATTAGGATTTACTTTTGGTCGATTGTTTCTTCGCTTATTTTTTGGTCGGGTTTTATTCTCTTCTTCTGATTTTTCCCCAGATACTTGATTGTTAGGCTGATTTTTTTGTTGGTCTCTTGGTTGACCATCAGCCTGTCTGTTGCCTGGTTTTTTCTTTTTCTTTTTCGTTTTAAACGCATGCTCAAAACGATTCAAGCTGTCTTGTCCAACAACATTATCGTAGTCTGGTTCTTTTATAACTATTTCAGCTACATATTCATTCAATTCTTTTGGTTTTTTCCCTTCAGAATTCATTTTAATTATTTCCTTAACACGCTCAGGTGTTAATCCTATTAAACCGCCTACACCTCCTTCATAACCATAAAACATTTGGCGTTTAAACACATCTGTTTTTACATGGTAAGCGTTAGCTTTTTCTGTTTGAAGTTTAATTTCAGATTTTGGAAACGCTTTAAACGCATCTAAGTACATGTCCAATTCATAATTCAAACAACATTTCAATTTACCACATTGTCCAGCTAACTTTTGAGGATTTAATGATAGTTGCTGGTAACGAGCCGCTGAAGTAGAAACAGAACGAAAATCAGTTAACCATGTTGAGCAGCACAATTCTCTCCCACACGAGCCTATTCCACCGAGTCTAGAGGCTTCTTGACGAGATCCTATTTGTCGCATTTCCACTCTTCCTTTGAATTTTTCGGACATGTCCTTTATCAATTGTCGGAAATCAACACGTGTTTCTGCAGTATAATAAAATGTTGCTTTAGTTAAATCGCCTTGGTATTCAACATCAGAAATTTTCATTTCCAAATTTAAGTTAACAGCTAATGTGCGCGAAACGTACATTACTTCTTTTTCAAGCGATCGCGCTTTCACCCATTTATCGATATCATCTTGAGTAGCAATTCTCAAAATTTTCTTTGCTTCCATTGGTTTAAAACCAGAAGCTTTCTTTCTCACTTGAATTCTGGCAAGCTCTCCCACAACAGACACAACACCAACGTCATATCCAGGACTAGCTTCGACGGCAACTACATCGCCAACTTGTAAACTAAATCCTTTTGCGTTTCTAAAGAAACTTTTTCGACTATTTTTAAATCGAACTTCAACTATATCGTAGGCTATTTGACCGTTCGGTAAAGCAATATTTGCCAACCAATCATATACCTCAAGCTTATTGCATCCTCCAGAACTACAAGTGCCATTA
>VFKM01000113.1 GCA_009885545.1 Flavobacteriales bacterium | reverse complement strand
GTTTAATTCAATAACTTCAGGGACTTTTTCTTCTTCAATTTTATAAAAACTTTGCCAGTCTTTTGGAGAAGGGTCATTTGTTCCAAATCCTTCAGCTTTAATTGCCGTTGTGAATGAGTTTCCAGTTTTTGCAGGTGAACTTTGAAAAGGATTGTAATTTTTATTAACGTGAATTGTTGGTTCAACCGTTGGTTTTGAATACATGTCATAAGGAATATCAAAACTTGTTTCCCTATTAAAATCTAACGTAGGAGCAATGTTATATTTCCCAAGTGCTTGGCGCACACTACTAAGTATAATAGAATAGATTAATTTATCTTCTTCAAATTTTATTTCAGTTTTTGTGGGGTGAACATTCACATCTATCTTTTTGGGATCAATTGTGAGATACAAAAAGAAAGAGGGAAACATTTTAGGTTGAATTAAACCGTCAAAAGCTTTAGTCAAAGAATGACTGAAAAATGAGTCTTTGAAATAGCGATTATTGACAAACAGGAATTGTTCACCTCTCGTTTTTTTAGAAAATTCCGGTTTTCCGACATAGCCGGATATCGTTACTATATCAGTAGATTCTTCAATTGGCACTAATTTATCGTTTGAATTTCTTCCAAGAATATCAACAATTCTTTTTCGTAAAACGGCAGAATGAAGATTGTATATTTCGTTGTCATTATGATGCAAACTAAAAGCTAAATCTGGATGGGCAAGTGCTATTCGTTCAAATTCATCAATAATATGATTGAATTCAACATTGTCTGATTTTAGAAAATTTCTTCGAGCAGGAACATTATAAAATAAATTTTTGACTTCAAAGGATGTTCCGATAGGAGAAACACAAGCCGTTTTTTTCTTGATTTTACTTCCTTCAATTTCAATAGAAATACCTGTTTCACTCTCTTCTTTCCTAGTTTTCAATACTACATGAGCGATTGCAGCAATTGAAGCTAATGCTTCACCCCGAAAACCTTTTGTTGTCAAGGAAAATAAATCTTCAGCTTTGCGAACTTTACTTGTAGCATGACGCTCAAAAGACATAACAGCATCATTTTCTGTCATTCCGCAACCATTGTCAATAATTTGAATTAATGTTTTTCCTGCATCCTTTATAATTACTTGAACTTTGGTCGCCTTCGCATCAATAGCATTTTCAACCATTTCTTTTACAACCGAAGCAGGGCGTTGAATGACTTCGCCAGCTGCAATCTGATTAGCAATATGATCAGGAAGTAATTGAATTATGTCACTCATAAAACAAAACTTAAGTTTAGATTCAAAGGTCTATCGAGCCTAAGTGAGTGTGTTAAATTGTAATTTATGTTCAATGACATGCTTTTTTCTTCTTTAGCAAAAATAGGTTTTTATCTTGTTTTCTCCACGATTATTGTCAATTATTGTTCCATTGGGCAAAAACTGACAAATGGTCACATGTTTGATAGGGAAAATAAAAACTCATGCAATCTACTCAAATCAAAACCTTGTCCTTATTTTCGTAGTATGAATTCAAAACGCAATTTTTCTATCATTTTCTTTTTGTTGATTTTTGGTTCGACACCTTTCGTTTTTTCGCTTATAAAATGTAATGACACACTTTCGGAAATTGCGGTAAAAAATGATATTGAAGCAAATAAATGGGCTGTAGAGAAACTTAGTAATATGTCTCTTGAAGAGAAAATTGGCCAGTTTTTTATGGTGTCAGCATACTCAAATCAAGGGGAAAAGCATCTAAAGGAAGTTGAAAGTCTTGTTACAAATGAAAAAGTTGGTGGAATTATCTTTTTTCAAGGTGAAAAAGCAAATTTGGTATCTTCAATTAAGCGATTTCAAGGCATAGCTACGACACCTTTGTTAATTGGAATGGATGCAGAGTGGGGAACAAACATGCGGTTATTTGATGGTGAACGTTTTCCTTTCGCATACACGTTAGGAGCAGCAGATGATGTTGTATTGTCAGAAAAAATAGCAGCTATGATGGCGTTTGAATGCCAAGAAATGGGTATTCATATCAATTTTGCGCCGGTTGCAGATGTGAATAGCAATCCAGATAATCCAGTAATTGGTTTTAGGTCTTTTGGTGAGAATCCTAAAAAAGTAGCCGATCACGTGAAAGCTTTTGTAAATGGAATGGAAAAAAATGGTGTAATGACAAGTATTAAACATTTCCCAGGGCATGGTAATACAGATAAAGATTCCCATTTTGAATTACCTACTGTAACAGAATCGTTAAAAACCATTGAAGCAATTGCCTTTTATCCGTTTCAAGAAGGAATTAGAGTGGGATCCTCCTCAGTTATGGTTGGACATCTAAATGTACCTGCTTTAGATAATTCTGGAACGCCAAGTAGTTTGTCGAAAAAGATTATTGGGGATATACTTAAGACACAAATGGGTTTTCAAGGATTAATTATTTCAGATGCCTTGAACATGAAGGCTGTTGCTGATAAATATGGCAAAACGGAAGTGGTTGTAAAAGCGTTTGAGGCTGGATGTGATATTTTACTTTTTCCCGAAAGTGTAAACGAAGCAATTCAAGCAATAAAAACGAAAGTTGAGAATGGTCAAATTTCAAAAACCGACATTGATGAGCGCTGTTTAAAAATCCTAAAAGCCAAACATAAATTTGTAGTTGCACCAAAAAAAGCGACACAATTTAGTAAAATAGAAATGGATTTGGCAAAGAAAGAAGTCTATGAAAAAGCCGTTACACTTCTAAAAAATGATGCTGATATTTTACCACTTAAGCGATTAGATAAAAAAATAGCGCATGTTTCCATTGGTATTCATACAACATCATTTCGTGAATCAATTGATTTATTTTCAGAGGTTGACCATTATCACTATTTCACCGCAGGAGAAGCGATTACTGCTTTTTCAAAACTAAGCAATCAATATGATGTGATAATAGTTGGAATTCATTCTGGAACTGTTAGACCTAATAATAATTTTGGTTATGGCCCTGACTTCAATAATTTCATTTTAAGTCTTCCAGTTGAAAAGGAAATTGTAATGGTACTTTTTGGGAATCCATTGGTTTTACAAAAATGTTCGGATTTATCAACCATTGATGCAATAATTGTTGGTTATGAGAATAATGTGATTCTTCAAAACACTATTGGACAAATGATTTTTGGAGCTGTTCCAATGTCAGGAAATTTGCCCATTACTGTTACAGAAGTATTTGCTCGTGAAAGCGGAATTCAAGTAAAATGGGGTGGAAGATTAAAATTCACACGTCCTGAAGAATTGGGAATCAACATTCAAAAATTAAAAGAAATTGATCAAATTGCTGAAAATGCTATAAAGAAAGGTGTTTTTCCTGGATGTCAGATTGTGGTAGCGGTTGAAGGTAAAATTATATACCGAAAAAGCTTTGGTACACAACAATATGAAACCAAAGATTCTGTTCGAAATACAGATTTATATGATATTGCTTCCGTTTCAAAAATTGCAGGATCAACAGTTGGAATAATGAAATTGCAAACCGATGATAAATTTAGTTTGTCAAAGAATCTTTCAGACTATATTCCTGAAGTCACAGGTAATGGTTCTTTTGGTTCCATCTTGATTCGTGATATGATGGCGCATCAAGCAGGATTAACAGCTTGGATTCCATTTTACAAACGAACGTTGAATAATGGAGAGTTAAATCCAACTATTTATTCCAAAACCAAAAAAATGGGATATGATGCCCAAGTAGCTCAGGATATTTGGATTAAAAATGGATTTTCGGATAGTCTTTACAAACAAATTTTGACTTCTACATTGGGAACAAAGAAATATGAGTACTCAGATTTAGGATATTATTTCATAAAAAAAATTATCGAAAAGCAAGCCGGTCAAGATTTTCAGGATTATTTGATGCAGCAATTTTATTTACCTATGGGATTGCATTCAATGCGTTATCAGCCACTAAATTATTTCCCGTTGAATCGAATTATTCCAACAGAAAATGATAAGGTTTTTAGAAAACAATTAGTTCACGGTTATGTTCATGATCCAGGTGCGGCAATGCTTGGAGGAATTGGTGGGCACGCTGGATTATTTTCCAATGCAACAGATTTAGCCTCTTTAATGCAACTTATATTGAACAAAGGACGCTATGGGAATGTTAATTACATTAAACCTGAAGTGGTTGAGGAATTTACAAAAGCGCAATTTGCAGGAAACAGAAGAGGTGCCGGGTTTGATCGGCCTTCACCAGGTGGTGGTGGACCTTGTTACGAAGGAGCGTCGCAATTGAGTTTTGGTCATTCTGGCTTTACAGGAACGCTTGTTTGGGCAGATCCAAAATACGATATTAATTACGTGTTTTTATCAAATCGTGTTTGCCCGGATCAAGACAACTGGAAAATTAGAGATATGAGCATAAGAACAGAAATACAAAAAGTGATTTACGAAGCGGTTTTGTCTCGAACGAAGTAAGTTGTTAGTTGCAAATTATAAGTGATGAGTTAATTCGTGTATTAACCTATGTGTTCTATGTTTCTATGTGTTTCAATTTGAATTATGTTTTCGGTAAGAATAAAGTTTAAAAGAATTAAAAAATAAGATGAAAATAGGAATTGTATTATATCCAACGTTTGGAGGAAGTGGAGTGGTTGGAACCGAATTGGGAAAAGCATTGGCTAAAAAAGGACACCAAGTTCATTTTATCACCTATTCACAGCCTGTTCGATTAGGGAGCTTTCGTGAAAATATTTTTTACCATGAAGTAGCAATTAGTGATTACCCCTTGTTTGAATACCAACCATATGAAACGGAATTAACAAGTAAAATGGTGGATGTAGTCAAGTATGAGAAATTGGATTTATTACATGTTCATTATGCTATTCCTCACGCTTCTGCTGCATATATGGCTAAACAGATTTTGAAATCTCAAGGAATCGATATTCCTTATATTACTACACTTCACGGTACAGATATTACCTTGGTT
>VFKM01000119.1 GCA_009885545.1 Flavobacteriales bacterium | reverse complement strand
GTTTGAATGAAACTCGACTTTTTAGTGGGAGATTGACGTATGATAAAGGTTCGTCTATAATTCATACGATGCGTTTTATGGTAAATAACGATACACAGTTCTTTCAAGCGCTAAAAAATTATCAAATTATATATGGGGACAGCGTAGCAAAAGGGCTAGACGTTAAGGTTTTACTTGAGACAGAAAGTGGTCTTGATTTCACGAACATGTTTAATGAATGGTATTTTGGTGAAGGTTATCCTACTTATTCTACTAGAAGAAATGCAGTAGGAAATGATTTGAATTTTGAGATTACACATACTGCATCAAAACCAAGTGTAACGCCAACATTTACAAATCCAATTGAAATTCGTTTCTCTAGAGTAGGTCAAGCAGACACAATTATTCGATTTGCCATAACCGGAAATACGAATCAATACTTTCTACCAAATATTGGTGCAGTTACAAATGTTGATGCAATCGATCCTAATAACTGGGCAATAAATCAGAATGGAACGAATGTAAATGATGCTAATTTTATTGTTGGTATCAACGAATTTGCTTCAATGGATATTATTGCAATCTATCCAAATCCTACAACAGCAAGCGTACAAATCGACATTCCAAAAGAACTGGCTAATTGTTCATTGAAAATTACAGATTTAAATGGAAAAATTTTGAAAAAAGTTAACGTTTCAAATTCAACAAAAATCTCTTTGGAAAACTACCTTTCAGGAACCTATTTATTTGTTTTTGAAGTAAATGATTCAATAATTAAAATTGAAAAAGTTCAGAAAAATTAATAGTTTCACAAAATGAAAACAACTTTAATCCTATTATCACTTCTATTTTTCGGAGCAGAAATCAATGCACAAGACGTTCAATCTTGTGCACATTTAAAAGGCAGTAAAACACAAGGCGAAGGAATTAAAACCCTCACTCCAATTGAAGAGTCAGAAGCAAACAAATATGATGTTCATTTCTATCAATTGGATTTAAACATGTCTAATTTGAATACAGATGTGAGCGGAACAGCTTCTATTCATGCTAAAACATTAGACAATTTGGATTCTGTAGTTTTAGAGTTATTTCCCACATTGATTATTTCTGAAATTAGGCTTAATGGAGTTTCAACTCCTTACAACAGAACAAATTCAGTTTTAAAAATCCCAATCAATGCTTCTCCCAATTATTCTTTTATTGTTGAAGTCGATTATGCTGGAACACCTCCGAATCCTGGAACGAATCCATTTGGGGGAAGCGGCGTTTCGAGTGTTTATGTTGCAGCGATAACTGACCGTGTTACATGGACAGTTTCTTGCCCATTTTTAGCACACGAATGGTTTCCGTGTAAACAAATTTTAAAAGACAAAGCTGATAGCAGTGCAGTAAATATAACAGCTCCTTCAACCTGTAAGGTAGGATCTAATGGAGTTCTTGAAAATATTGTTGATCTTGGAAATGGCACAACTCGCTATGAATGGAAAGAACGGAACTCTATTTTGTATTATTTAATTTGTGCTTCAATCGCGCCTTATACTGAATATAATGTCTATGCGCATCCAACTCAAATGCCTGGTGATTCCGTTTTAATACAAAATTATATTTATGGCAGTGCTAGTTCTTTGCTTTCAATAACTGCACAGTGTGATTTGTTGCCTTCTTTTCTTGAATTGTACTCTGATCTTTATGGTCTTTATCCTTTTTCAGATGAAAAGTATGGGCAATGTGTTGCACCTCTGGGTGGTGGAATGGAACATCAAACAATGACAACAATAGGTTATTTTGAAAAGAAAGTTACTGCTCACGAACTTGCTCATTCTTGGTGGGGCGATCACATTGGAATTGCTTCATTTGCGGATGTATGGTTAAGTGAAGGATTTGCTACTTATTCAGAATATTTAATGTTAGAAAATATGTACCCAGCTGAAAGGGCAGCATTATTAAATGGATGGCATAGCACAGTGAAAAGCGCTCCTGGCGGAAGTACTTGGTGCACTGACACATTGGATATTTCAAGAATTTATAACAGCCGTTTGACATACAAAAAAGGGGGATCAATCATCCATACCTTGCGCCACATTGTAAATAATGACAACCTCTTCTTTCAAACATTAAGAGATTTCCAAGTTGAATTTCATGACAGTGTAGCAATAGGATTAGACTTGAAAAATACTTTTGAAGTAGCTACAGGAATAGATCTTACAAATTTCTTTCAAGAATGGTATTTCGGTGAAGGTTATCCTACTTATACGACACGTTGGAATTCTATGGGAAATAATTTGGTTGTGGAAATTTCACATACTACCTCAATGCCATCCGTTACTCCAACCTTCACCAATCCGTTCGAATTAAAATTCGCCAGAAGTGGACTTGGTGATACGATAATTCGCTTTGATATCAACTCTAATTTAAATCAATACTTCATAGAAAATATTGGAATTATTACCAGTGTAATGGCTATTGACCCTAATAACTGGATTGTAAATAGTTCAACACCTAGTCAAAATGACCCAACGTTAGTTGCTTATGCAGACTTATCTGAAGGTAATAAAGTTGATGAAATAACAGTTTTTCCAAATCCTACTGAAAATCAGATTTCAATTAATATGGCCGAACCAGGTTCATATATTTTGAATGTATTCGATCCAAAAGGGAAGTTATTAATTACAAACCAATTCAACGACAATTTTATATTGAATATTGAACCATACACAAGCGGATCTTACCTTATCGAGGTGATTTCAAAAGAACAATCTGGAAAAGTGGTCAGAAGAATTATTAAAAAGTAATTTATATTACAAATAAATTTTCAGCAAATTTCTTGGAAACAGTAAATTGTTGGTCTTTTATTTTTAAATGTAACAGCTCATCATATTCTTCTTTTGATTCTATTTCAATTTCTGATCCTATTGTTAGACCAAGCTTATTAACATATTGAAGAAAAGAGGATGAATTGTCTTTAACTGCTATTAAATTGCTTCTCACTCCAGCTTCTATTTCAAACAACGTTTTTCGAAGTTGAATTTCAATTTCACCTTTCGCATTTGGGATAGGATCTCCATGCGGATCAAATTTTGGGAAATCTAACAATGCGTCAAGACTATCAATTAGTTTTCTAGAATGAATATGTTCAAGCTGCTCAGCAACTTCATGAACTTCATCCCATGTGAAATCTAATTTTTCAACAAGAAATGTTTCCCACAACCTATGCTTTCGCAAAACTTCCATTCCAGCTAATCGACCAGTTTCTGTAAGTGAAATTTTACCATAACGCTCATAGTTAATCAATTTTTTTTCTTTCAATTTCTTTAACATATCATTGACTGTCGCAGGCTTAACATTTAAATTAGAGGCCAATTCATTGGTACCCACCTCCAATTTTGCAAATGTCAATACCGTCAAATGAATGAGTGATTTAAGATAATTTTCTTCAGTAAAAGACAATTGAAATTCTTGCATCTTTTTTAAATATGAATTAAAGGTAGAAATATATTTCTAATAATTAAGTTAGGCTTATCTAACTTTATTATATTTGCATATCTAAAAAATAATTAATGAAGTTAATTTTATTCATATTATCATTCGTTTTTTCTATTACTGTTAATTCTCAAATAACTTTTAAAGGATTAATAAAATCAGATAATAAGCCAGTAAGCAATGCTACAATTGTTATTAAAGAAATCAACAAAGTTGTGGCAAGTGATTCTCTTGGAAATTTTACCTTAGATTTAAAACCAGGAACGTATACCATCAAAATTCAAACTTTCGACACAAAACCTCTTGTATTTACCATCGATACAAAAAATATTATTCTAAACAAGAGGTACGAATATGTTTTAGAACTGAATGAACGACTTATTGATGAGGTTGTGATAAGTGGCACTTTACGAGAAGTTAATAAATTAAAAAGCACAGTTCCTGTTGAAGTGTACAATGCAACTTTTTTCAAAAAGAATCCTATTCCAACTATTTTTGAAGCACTTCAAAACATCAATGGAGTTCGACCACAACTAAACTGCAACATTTGCAATACTGGTGACATTCACATCAATGGTTTAGAAGGCCCTTATACGATGGTGTTAATCGATGGAATGCCTGTTGTAAGTAGTTTAGCAACAGTTTATGGTTTGTCAGGCATTCCAATATCCTTGGTCGAAAGAATGGAAATTGTGAGAGGTCCATCATCTGCTTTGTATGGCAGTGAAGCTATTGGTGGAATTATAAATATCATAACTAAATCTCCTGACAAGGCTCCAGTTTTTTCTGTAGACGTTTATACTAATACATGGTTAGAAACAAATGTTGACATTGGTATTAAGTCAAAAATTGGAAAGAAGATAAGTGGTTTGACAGGAATTAATTATTTCAATTACTCAAATCCAATAGACAATAACAATGATAATTTCACAGATTTAACCTTGCAGAATCGAATTTCTTTGTTTCAAAAATTCAGCATCAAAAGAAAGAACGCCAAGGCTTTTTCTATTGGAGGTCGTTTATTTTATGAAGATCGATGGGGAGGAGAAATGAATTGGACATCTAATTTCAGAGGTGGTGATAGTATTTATGGAGAAAGTATTTACACTAATCGCTATGAACTTTTTGGAAATTACGAATTACCCACCAAAGAAAAGATTATTCTTACAAGCTCTTTCACACAGCACAATCAGAATAGTTTTTATGGTATAATTCCATTCATGGCAAATCAACGTGTTATTTTTAATCAACTCACCTGGTATAAGCATTTGGGCCGGCATGATTTTGTTCTAGGTTCGTCTACTAGAAATACTTATTATGATGATAATACTGCTGCTACGAGTTCGGGAGATTCCATCAATCCAATAAACACTCCGAACACTATTTTCTTACCAGGTATATTTTTTCAAGATGACTGGGCAATTTCTGATAAGCACAACCTGTTATTTGGTTTACGTTACGATTATTCAAGTGTTCACAAATCAATCTTAACTCCACGACTTGGTTATAAATATATGTTTAACAAACAACACTTATTCCGAATAAATGCTGGAACTGGTTACCGCGTTGTTTCTGTATTCACTGAAGATCATGCTGCTCTCACTGGAGCTCGAACTACTGAAATTATTGAAGAACTTAAACCAGAAAAATCGATGAACATAAATTTGAATTATTATGGAACAATCTTTTTTAAAAATGGAAACAACTTGAAGATTGATGTTAGTCCTTTTTATACTTATTTCACCAATAAAATCATTCCTGATTATTTGACTGACGTTACTAAAATCATCTACAGGAATATTGAAGGACATGCAGAAAGTATGGGAATCAGTTTAAACACTGAATTCAGAACTTCACAATTTAAATTCGTCGTTGGCGGAACGTTAATGGAAGTATCTAAAACAGAAAACAAGATAAAAACAAGACAATTGTTAACTGAAAGATTCACCGCTACATGGACTATCAGCTACTCGTTCAAAGAATTCCCAATGGATATTGATTATACAGGCAATCTATATAGCCCGATGAAATTACCGCTATTAGGACCTTTAGATCCGAGGCCATCGAACTCTCCATGGTGGTCAATACAAAATATCCAATTCACATATAAAGGATTCAATGCGTTTGAAATTTACACTGGAGTGAAAAATTTATTGAACTGGTTGCCTGGAAAAAAATCCCCATTTCTAATTGCTAGATCTCATGATCCTTTTGATAAACTCGTGAATTTTAATCCTGATGGATCAGCTCAATCTACCACTGAAAACCCTTATGGTTTAACGTTTGACCCAACTTATGTTTATGGTCCTAACCAAGGAATCAGAGTGTTTTTTGGTTTGCGTTATTCCTTAAAATAAATCAGGGTTCATTTTGCAAAAGTTGATACTTTAAAAATGCATCCGTTCTTGAACATGCGTTAAAATGCCACCATTCTGTAGGTAAATTTCTAAATGCTTGGGAACGCATAACTTTTCTCAATAACATTCTGTTTTCCACTTGTTTCAATGTCAATTTACCCATTGATAGGTAATAATTTTCCATACTTGGATAGGCAATTTTTCTGAACTCGTCAAATTCTGCCCCCATGTCTAAAGGGACTCTTTTCGAATTACAAATTGTCAAATCTACTGCTGCACCGAAATTATGTACACTTTTATTAATTGGATTGGAGGCGTATTTCTCTCTTTCTCTAATTGGAATTGTATCAAGTGCCTTCCAAATCTTCCATTGAACAGAAACAGGTCGAACAGCATCGTAAATAAATAGATGTAAACTTGTGTCAATTGTCGATAAATATTCTTGGCATTTTGATAACCGTTCAGCCACGTCTTTTTGTAAAAACGGTCGATTGATTCGTTCATACAGTTGAACGTGCATGAAATTATCAGATGAATAGTATTTCATATCAAACCAAATAGCTTCGTTCACAGAATTTACATCTATTAAATTGTTTTGTAATAATATAGAATCGATATGCTGCTGAACCAAAATGCCTAATGAATCTTTAGTTTCATCAACGCTTGATTTTTTCTCGACAAAATAAAAATCACCTTTCATGGATGATTGCTGATTAGTTGATTTCGAAGTACAACCAATCAGAATCAAAATCAAAAAAAAGAACATTGCCATTTTCATATCATAAAGTTCTAAAAAGAAATCAAAAGAAGGACTCAATTTGAACATTTGAAGTAAATTTGCCCAACATTAAATCAACAATATGCCAAAATTATCACAAAAGGCAATCGACATGCCTGCTTCACCAATACGTAAATTGGTTCCTTATGCTGAAACAGCGAAGGCTAAAGGAAAAATTGTATACCATTTGAATATTGGTCAACCAGATATTGAAACTCCTGAAGTTGCTTTAAATGCAATTAAAAATATGGACCGAAAAGTAATTGAATACAGTCATTCAGCTGGATTTGAAAGTTACAGAAACGGTTTGTCGGCCTATTATCTAAAAACTGGAATAAATGTTAATCCTGAAGATATTTTAATTACCACAGGTGGTTCAGAAGCATTAATCTTTGGATTTATGGTTACTTGCGATCCTGGAGATGAAGTAATCATTCCAGAACCATTCTATGCGAATTACAATGGATTTGCTGTAATGGCAGGCTTAAATGTGGTACCAGTTACTTCAACGATAGAAACAGGATTTGCTTTACCACCTGTTGAAGAAATAGAGAAAAAAATCACTTCAAAAACAAAAGCAATTGTAATCTGTAATCCAGGAAATCCTACAGGATATTTATATTCTAAAGAAGAACTTGAGCAATTACGTGCTATTGTTTTAAAACACGATTTAATTCTTTTTGCTGATGAAGTTTACAGAGAATTCTGTTATGATGGTGCTATTCCATTTTCTGTAATGAATCTAGAAGGTTTAGAACAGAATGTGATAATGATTGATTCGGTTTCCAAACGATATTCAATGTGTGGAGCTCGAATTGGTGCACTAATCACGAAGAACAAAGAAATTATGGCAGCGGCTTTGAAATTTGGTCAAGCACGACTTTCTCCCCCAACAATTGATCAAATTGCATCAGAAGCAGCCTTAAATACTCCTCAATCTTATTTTGACAATGTTGTTGCCGAATATGTGCAGCGCAGAAACATTATGATTGAAGGATTAAATAAAATTCCAGGAGTTTTTTGCCCTAAACCAAGTGGCGCATTTTATTGCGTTGCAAAATTTCCAGTTGATGATGCTGAGAAATTCTGTCAATGGTTATTAGAAGACTTTGAATTTGAAGGTCAAACAGTAATGATGGCGCCTGCAAATGGTTTTTATTCTACAAAAGGTGCTGGTCAGCAAGAAGCAAGAATTGCATATGTATTGAATCAAGATTCTTTGCGTAAGGCAGTTATATGTTTGGAGGAAGCATTGAAAGTTTATCCTGGAAGAACGATATAAACTAAACTATAATTTAAAAAGCCTTTCGTTTGAAAGGCTTTTTTTATGTGATAAATTCATAAAAAAAGCGGATACATTTCTGAATCCGCTTTTCAATATAAATATGTAATTTATTTTACATAAACTTTCTTAGTAACATTACCACCATCAAATTGAGCAGTAATTGTATAGATTCCTGTTTCAACTCCTTCAAATTGAATTTCAGTATTTACATCTTGAATTGTTACAACTTTTACTTCTTGACCAGCCATATTAAACATTGCAATTCGTCCACCGATTAAATCTGGAGTAACGTTAATTGTAGCATTGTTCAATGTAGTTTTGATTGTTACCTTATTGTCAACAGCAACATCATCTAAACCTACTGTCATTCCAGCAAGTATAGCTAAATCTGCATTTTGGTTGTAAGCATAATCTTTCAAGCGAATAGTATCCGCACCAGCAGTAACATCTAAACGAGCCCATCCGTAATGCGTATTTGTACCAATCATGAACTTTACTCCAAGAAATTTATCTGATACACCAATAAAATCACCTTGAGCAATTGGATAAGTCATTCCTAAAAGAGGTATTACTGCGACACCAACAACACCAAGAGCAGAACCACTAGAAGATCCACCAAATGCTTGAGCTCCATTAATCATATCTCCATTATTTAAAGGAGCAACAACCATAGTAGAACTACTAACGCTGCCAGCCATTTGCTGAACACCATTTCCTCCAGCAGGCATTACAAAAGCTGCATTACCATTAAATGTAAATGAAATACCAGAATATGATCCAGTTTGATTAACAATTGCTTGAACGGCTAAAGACAGATCAACAACAGCATCAGTATTAAAATCTAAATCATATTGAGCATTAATAGCATCAACAACTACATCAGGATTTACATCTGTATATACAATTTGAGAATTTACTGCTCCAGTTGCAAGAACTGCTCCTGCAACAGCAGAAAATCGAGCTAATTTAGACTCATTTAAAGTAATTTTTTTATTCATACTCTTAATATTAGTAAGTTAGGTGGTAAATTTAAGTTTATTTTATTTTACATCCAAAAGTTTTATTTGAACGTTCATTTATCATATACAAACGGTTTAAGACTATAGATTCCAGAACAATTAATCAAAAAAAGACAATTTATTCAATTTATACCAATAAGATTCATTATTGAATGAAATTTATCATTTGTTCTATTTGCTCTTTAGTATTCGATTTGAATTCAGAATAATCAATTATTAAAACATCTATAGTCGGCTGGGATTCAATCCAACTTTCAATTTTGAATTCATTTTTTTCATTTTTTTGGAAGTGCGCTAAGGCCATCGTTTCTTTCTTAATCTTTCTACCCAACAATTTTTGTTCAATATCGATTACTTCCTTCAAATCTCTTTTTACAACAATCAACTTATAATCAAAGTTTGGAGGTAAAAAACTAAGGAATTGCGGATGGACGTATAAAATTTGATTTCCAACTTCTTTTAACCAACTAGCATCTAAATGAAGTTTTTTGGTTTTATTAATGATATATTTATCATATAGGTTCTCAGATTTTTTATTTTGAAAAGCAGATACTCCATTTTCAACTAATGCCTCCATCGCTTCTTCAAATCCAGAGCCAGTTAACCCTGTAATAATTTTCAATTCTCCTTTTATCTTTTCCTTCAAAAATAGTTCATGTTCAATTTTAGCAGTTTCATTTGGAATATTCTTACTATATAATTCTACTAACCATTTATGAGCTTTTGTCATTCCTGGTGATAAACGAACAGCTACTTCAAAAGCTTCTGCAGCCTGTTGAAAATATCCTGCTTTAAAAAACGCTTCACCTAAATGATAATGAACGTTGGGCATAAAGAAATTCTCTTCAATTGCCAATAAAAATTCGTCAATTGCAGCCTCTATTTTATTACTTCTTAAAAAAGCAATCCCCAATCCATGATGAGCTTTTGGGTTTCGATCATCAATAGCTAAAGCTTTAATGAATTGCTTTTCTGCTGCTCCATAATTTTTATGAGCATTATGAATCTTACCAATGTTAACAGCAACTTGCATGTTATTTGGATTTTTCTTTTGAACACGTTCCAAAATTGGCAGCGCTTTCCTAGGTTTATTTATTTGAAGATTCAATAATCCTTCTACAAACTCCAAGTACATTGGCTCTTCCATTTCTTGATTTCCAAATGGATCTTCCGGATTCTTTTCTAAAATCTCTTTCTTTCTAGCAATAAAAGCTTTCTTCTCTTCTTCTCGCAGTTCGTCAATTAATTCTTGACACTTAATTAATTTATTGACCGTCAAGTATGCATATGCCAAACGTTGGCCATAACGCAATATTTTTGATTCCGAAAATAGTGTTTCTAAAATTTCAATTGCTTTTTCAATCTTCCCCCCATTTATGAGATTTCTGGCAACATAATATTGATTTTCTCTCTTTGCTTTTTCGACAGCAAGCAATTTATCATCTCCTATTTCATCTATATACCCTAATTCTACCAATTGCTGAAGTGCTTGAATTGCTTCCCATGGATCTTCCTGTAAATCTGATGGATGCATGCCGAAATCACCAGTAATATTTTCCCAACTTTCAATATATTTTGGTAGCTCATTTTTTTCAAAAACAGCTTGAATCACTTTCCCTTCCATGTCTTTTCCGACCGGCAATCCAAAAAGGGCCAACAATGTCGGAGTTACATCTAGCACAGATGCTCCACTTATTCTTTCTCCACCTTTTTTAACGCCAGGACCCGCCATAATCATTACACCATAAGGGCTATGTTCTATTGCTGGACCGGAAGGCTCATTTGGGATACTAAGTGGTCTCTGGTGATCTGAATGAAAACCATGATCTGAAACGATAACAACCGTAGTTTCATCATCAATTAATTCCAATGTACGTTCCAACATCATATCATGAAAACGATACCCAGCTTCTACTACTCCATTGTAATTTTCGTAATCTTTCGCATCAATTTCTGGCCTATATGGAGGATGAAATTTCATCGCTAAATGACTGAAATGATCTATTGCATCGTGATAAACAGCCATAAAATCCCACTCTGTGTTTTCCATTAAATGTGTTGATGCAGCATGAATACTAGCTGCATTTGCAAGCACTTTAACTACTCCTGCCGTTCTTTTCTCCTTTCTTAATTCTAAATCATTCAAAAGATTTGGCATAAAAGGGATTGTCATAGCCAATGTAATTTCACCAGGATGAACACGCCATTCTTTCATTTCATCGATCATTGAACTTGGATGAACTGTTCCTTTGCTCATTACCCATTCATCATCAATTCCGCCATTAGCCACTTGATAAAGATTTGAAACCATTACACCATTGATTGGTTCTGCCGGATTACTCGGCCACCATCCAACGACATTGCTTTTCTTACCTTCATAATGTAAAATATTCCAAATTGCTTTTACTTTTCTCGAAGTTGAAGTAACTGGCCGTAACCCTGTTCCATCAGGATTAGGCTCAATAAAACCACCAATCCCATGTTTATCTGCTCTAAAACCTGTTGCAATACTCGTCCATAACATTGGAGACAAAGGAGGATCTAGCGTTTGTAATTTACCATAAACACCTCGTTCAATAAGTGATTTTAGTGCAGGCATCTTTCCTTGTGAAATAAGCGGATCTATCACTTTCCAATCCGCTGCATCCCAACCGATCAATAATATTTTTTTCGATGGAGAATTATTCATCTTTTTTAGGTTTAGATTTTCTTGAAGCTTTCTTTTCATTTACGACTTCTCTCCATTTTCGAATCCCAACGGAACCTAATGCAAGTATCCCGATAGATCCTTGTGCAGTAAGTGTAAACTCTTCTTTTTTATTTTTCATTTCTGTTCCTATAAAGTTCTGGTCGCACAACATCTAACAATGTTTTTCGGTCAGATTTGATCCCACAAAACGCAATTAATTTATCGATTTCTCTTTCTGGATTCAACATTAAGTCATTGTAATTAATGTCAATGTATGGAATGGAATTATCTTCAAAAAAACGATGCGTTTTTGCAATGTGTTGCTCATATATTCCGCTAAATTTTTCTTTTTCACTTTGCTGATCTTTTTGGAGCATCACTTCCTGAGAACGCAAGACTTCGTCAATATTTCGACGCATAAAGATTACTCGATAATTCAATTTTTTATCTAAAAAAATAGGCAATGGAGCAACAATTTTTAATGCTTTTCCATTTGCATTTTCAAGAAACGAGTTGTCTTTAACTATTCCCTTTACTGCTTCAAGTTCGAAATATCCTTGAGGATTATTGACATCTTTCTCCCTTTTCCCATCAGTAAAAACAGGGATTTCTGATTTTTCAATGATTTGCATCATAAGTGAAGTTCCAGAACGAGGCAAACCAGTAATAATTAAAATTTCAGCCATTAATTTAAATTTGAACAAAATTAATTCACTAATCTACTATATTTTTTTTCTAAATAGATTGGAGTATTATCTTATTTCGATGCAATATTATTTCACCTTTAATTTCCAATTGTTTTAACAATCGAGAAATTACTACACGTGAGGAATGTAAATCTTCAGCAACTTGCTGATGTGTGTGATGTATCTCTAAACTCCCTAATAATTTGGCTTGATCAATTAAATATTTTTTCAAACGTTCATCCAAACGCATAAAAGCAATTGCATCCACCACCTCCATTAATTCTGTTAAACGAGTATGATAACTTTGTAAAATATATTCTCTCCAAGATTTGTAAATGCCCATCCATTTTTCCATCATTTCTACTGGAATCATTAATAAAAGTGAAGATTCCATAGATGTTGCTTTAATCTCACTAACTGTTTTACGAACACAACATTGCAAAGTCATAGCACAAGTATCACCACCTTCAATATAATACAATAAGAGCTCATCGCCTTTTTCATTTTCGCGTGAGACTTTTATAGATCCTTTCAAGACTATTGGGATCATTTTCATATTGTCACCAACATTAAGGATTAACTCATCAGTTGAAACATTTTTTAATTGTCCAATTTTTATTATTTCATCAATTAATTCTTTCTCTAAAAAGTAACTTAATGAATCCTTAATAATCTTAATTTTTGATTCGTTAGATTCTAATTTTGTCATATGTGAAAAATGATTTTATGTCTGCAATTATTTATGCGACTATAAATATACGGACATATAAAATTGTCGCAAACTATTTTGTCGAGATTCTAATAGACCTTTCAATTGTAAAAGCAAAAAAACAATAAATTAAACCAACGCATTAAAAAAGAATCAAATAACTATTTTTTTTACTTATTTTAGCTCAGAAATTATAAACTACCAACTATGAAAAAACTAATACTTTCAACCTTCTTAAGTTTTCTATCTTGCATAGCTTATTCACAATGTACAACCACGAATGCAACTTCTTGTCTTTGTGAAGATGGTTCAGCAGATTGTCTTTTATTACCGGATATAACGGCTTCTTGGAAAGGAATCAGTGTTGGTGGATATATCGAATATCCTCAAACTGGAGCAGGTATTAATTATGCAGGACAAGGGTCTGATGATGGAAGACTTCGTGTTACAGGTTCAACACCTAATATTGGACATGGCTCTTTTACAGTTAGAGGACAAGATGATAGTGGGAATAGAACATTTTTATGTGGTAATGATACTGTATTCAATGTTCCATCCACTGGACAATTTACTTGTCCTAATGGCTTTCAAAATCCAAAACAACTGATAACACAAAGAGTTTATCATAAGAATGGAAATGCTATGAGCTATGAAGATCATTATGCTGGAAGTGTTACCTATCATCCTGCGCATGGTCATAACCATGTTGATGATTGGGCAGTTATGACTTTACGTATTCAAACAACTGATCCAAACCCATTGAACTGGCCGATTGTTGGTACAGGAGCTAAAATTGGTTTTTGTCTAATGGATTATGGACAATGTGGAACTCCTGGAAGTACTTATGATGGACATTGCCGTGATAACAATACTGTTTATTTAGGTGGAACAACTATGTATAATGTTGATTTTCCAAACTGGAATTTGGGAGGTGGAAATTATAATTGTTCTGTTGTTGAGCAAGGTATTTCTTCTGGTTGGACAGATGTATATGGTAAGCATTTAGATGGAATGTGGATCAATGTCCCTGCAAATACATGTAATGGTGATTATTATATTGTTTTAGAAGTTGATAAAAACGATATTTTCTTGGAAGAAGATGAAACAAATAACTGGACTGCAGTGCCAGTTACTTTAACTCAACAATTACCTTCTGGGTCTTTGGCTTTGCCAGTTATTTCATCAAACAACTCAAATAATTTATGTGATGGTCAGTCAATTACCTTAACAGCTACAGCAGGAAGTTCTTTTTTATGGTCAAATGGAGAAACAACTCAATCAATTACTGTTTCTCAGCCTGATTCTTATACTTGTGAAGTTACAAATTACTGTGGAATTAGTACTTCATTGCCATTTGTTGTGAACAATGTTGTTCCTAATGTGCCAATTGTAACTGGAGACACCGTTTGTATTTCTGGAAATGTTGTGTTAAATGCCTCATCTACAGGAGAAATAACGTGGTTTGATAGTAATAATTCTTATGTAGGTACAGGAAATACTTTTACAACTCCTGTCCTTACTGCTTCTGCTACATACTTTGCTCAAAACACTGATTCTTATCTTGATTCTATTAATGCTGAGCCATATACTAATGGTATTGGTGGAGGTGGATATGTAACATCAGAACAATACGAAGTGTTTAACAGTTACACTAATTTCACATTAGAATCTGTATTGTTGTATTCTCAGTCGGCTGGAAATGTTACGATTCAATTACAAGATGAAAATGCAACAGTTTTGGCTACATCGACTGTTACAGTGCCGGCAGGCTCAAGTCGTGCAACATTGAATTTCAATGTTCCAATTGATTCAAACTTAAGACTTGTAGGAAAAACGATAACTACAACAGGATTATATAGAAACAATGCAAGTGCTACATACCCTTATGAACTGGATAATGTTCTATCCATCGTAGGTGCTTCTGCTGGTGCTTCTTATTATTATTACTTCTATGACTGGAAGATATTAACTTCTAATAGCACATGCTCAAGTGAATTGGTTCCAGTTGAAGCAGTTGTATTATCATGTGCAGGAATTGGAGAAAATATTCCTTTTAAAAAGTCTATTAAAATTGCTCCAAATCCAAATAACGGTAAATTCAATATTGAGTTTGAGACAAATTATTCTGGAACATTAAAAGCAGAAATTCTAAATTTAGTTGGACAAGTTGTGTATTCAGAAGATATTAATCACTCAACTGGTTTAAACACTTGGCAAATGAATCAAAGTTCATTATCGAAAGGGGTGTATTTGTTTAACATCTTTTTCGAAGGAAAAAATTACACAACAAGAATGATTATTGATTAATTCTTAAAATGTATAAAAAATTAATTTTTCTATTTCTTCCACTGTATTTATGCAGTGGAAGTTTTTTTTATAGCCAAATTACTGACTGGGAAATCTACAATGAATCCAATTCTTTATTACCCAACAATACTGTTCGTTGTTTATTAATAGATAGAACCAACGAACTTTGGATAGGAACAGATAATGGATTGGCTCATTTGTCAAATGGTACTTGGGAAATTTTCAATACGAGTAATTCTGGGTTAACAGATAATTACATTCGGGCTTTAGCCGTTGATGATAATAATACTATTTGGATCGGTACAACATTAGGGGGAATGTTTAAATACGATGGTTCAACTTGGCAAATGTTTTCAACTTTCAATTCTGATATACCAGATAACTTTATTCGTGCCATTACCATAGATAATAATGGTAATAAATGGATAGGAACTGTTGAAGGATTAGCAATGTTCGACGACACTAATTGGCAAACTTGGACAATCGCGAATTCAGGAATATTTTCAAATAACATAACCTCAATTGGTATAGACAATCAAAACAACAAATATATTGGGACAATCAACGGAGGGTTAATCTATATTATCGACGGAATTCTAGATAATTATACGCTGCTCAATGCTGGCGTTCCAGATAATTCTGTCGCAACTGTTCAAATTGACGAACTAGGAAAGCCTTGGTATGCGAGTCCTGCGCAAGGCTTATTTACGGATACAGGAAATCAAACTTGGTTGGTTCAAAACAGCAGTAATTCTGGATTAGTATCCAATAGTTTAACTACAATGATTATTGACATTGACCAAAATTTTTATCTAGGTACTTATCAAAATGGCTTAGCTATTAAGTCATATAATTCCGTCTGGAATAATTACACAACATCCAATTCTGAAATTCCAGAAAATCACATTTTATCTTTAGCAAAGGATTCTAACAATTATGTTTGGATTGGAACATATTCAAAAGGGCTTGTGAGATTATTAGATGGCCAATTAAGTCTAAATCAATTGGAAAATGATCAAAGCCTAGAATTTTATCCAAATCCTGCCCAATCAATTGATCAACTAAAATTTAGTCGGATTTTAAATCAGCCTACAATTCAAATTTTCTCAACTGAAGGTAAATTAATTTCATCTGAAGAATTTCAAGGAAAAGTTTCATCGGCTTCTTTTCCTTTTCTAACCAAAGGGAATTATATTATGAAAATTCAAGAAGGAGAAAAGTTTGAAAATCTCCATTTTGTTATTTATTAATTGTAAAGATTTTTTGTTATCCGGAATTATGATCTTTATTTTGAATGAAACACCATTTCCCCAAATAAATATCTGATGTCAAAATTATTATTATTTACCAGCTAAATGAATTAGTTTTTCTTGGTTCAATATTTCAAGTTTGCGGGTATGAATTTCAATTATACCCTCATCTTTGAAGTCTTTTAAAAGTCGAATCAAGGTTTCAGTTGCTGTTCCTACAAAATTCGCCATGTCTTCTCGAGTCAAATTTATTTGTTCGTCTCCATAAATATCTCCTAATATCAATAAAGCAAAAGCCAATCTTTCTCTAACAGATTTTTGAGCCATATTGGTTATAAAAGCAGCTCTATCACCTAATTCTTTTGAAAGTTCTTTTATAATACCATTACGTAAAGTAGGATTCGTGTCTATCAGGTTCAAAAAATCATCTTTTGCGATATAACATATATTACACTCCTCAAGAGTCAATGCAGATACTTTATAAGCTTCACCACTGAACATGGCACGAAAACCAATAATTTCACCTTCTTTAGCAATGTGAATTATTTGCTCTTTCCCTTCATCTCCTCTTGTAAAAACTTTCACTTTCCCTTTATTCAAACAAAAAACCCCTCTAGGAAAACTTCCTTCAACAAAAATAGCCTGACCTTTTTTAAAATATGCGCAGGACTTTTGATCATTAGTTAATTCAATATCATGATCACAAAAACTTCCAAACAGAGAATCTTTTCTAGCTCCACAAGTAGCACATGAAACATGTTTATGAGATTTGTCTAACATCAATGTTTAAATTACAATTTTTCCCTCAGTAAAGTTAAGAATTTATCCAATTAATTGAAAGCTGCTGAAAATCATTTTTTAATCCCTTCTATGTCTAAATTTGCCTTCTCATTTTTACAATAGCTAAAAAAATAATCGAAAAATATAAAGTAGCCGGACCAAGAGACACCTGTCAAACAAACATTCCATTTTGGGAAAATGATAGAAAAATTAGAAACTAAGAAATATTTTAGCATTGATATCTCGGAAATACTCACAAAGTAAAAGTCTACTTTAGTTTGAATACTTAAACCTGTCACAAGCCAAAAAAATAAGAAATAACTTTTCTAACAGTTCATTTGAACCATTCTTATAACAGACTGTATTTTAGTCCAAACTAAGAATTATGAAAAAGCTATTTCCTTCAATTATCGCAATTGCCATGTTCTCTCTTCAAGCAATTGCACAACCCGTTAACAATCAAAGCGGAAGAAAAGTACAAGTAGCAATTTTGTTTGACACATCGAACAGTATGGATGGTTTGATTGATCAAGCAAAAACCCGAATTTGGAGCATAATCAATGAATTGAGTTCATTAAGGTTTTTAGGACAAACACCTTTAATTGAAATTGCATTGTACGATTATGGAAATTCAGGATTAACAGCTGAGTCCAATTACATTCGTCAACAAGTTGCTTTAACCACAGATTTAGATGTGATTTCAGCCAAATTATTTGGACTTTCCACAAACGGTGGAGATGAATTTTGCGGAGCGGTAATTCAAAAATCAATGCAAGATTTAGCTTGGTCAAATAATCAGTTAGATTTAAAAATAATCTACATCGCTGGAAACGAACCTTTCAATCAAGGAACTGTAGCCTATAAAGAAGTCTGTAATACCGCTGCATCGAAGAATATTTTTGTCAATACCATTTATTGTGGGAACTATGCTCAAGGAATTGCAGAATTTTGGAAAGACTGCGCAACAATTTCAAAAGGTGACTATTTCAACATCGATTCAGACCAAACAGTCGTGCAAATTGCAACACCATATGACAATGACATTAACCAATATAACGATTCATTGAACAAAACATATTATGGTTATGGGGCATTAGGACAATCAAAAAAATCCAATCAAATAGAAGAAGATGCGAATGCAGAATCACAATCTACATCCTCAAAGACTGAACGTTCAATTGTTAAATCTAAAGAAGTATATTCAAATGCATCTTGGGATATAATTGATGCAGTTGATAAAGAAGGGAAAGATATTACAAAGATGACTGAAGACGAACTACCAATTGAATTCAAAGGAAAAACTGCAGAAGAAAAAACAGCTTTAATCGAAGAAAAGAAAAAAGAAAGAACCTTGTATCAAGAAAAAATAAACACCTTGGCTAAAAACCGACAAGAATTTATTGCTGAAGAAATGAAAAAACAAGCTGATGGTGTGAATAAAGATGATTTCGGGACATCTGTAAATGAAAGCTTATTGAAAAAAGCAACTGAACTTGGATACAACAAAGAATAAAAAGGAAAAAGAGGGAAATAAAGAAAAAGGAAGAAGGAAAAATTAATTTGTTTCTAGGGAGTCACTATTTTTACTTTTTACTTCTTCCTTTTTACTTCTTCCTTTTTAAATTAAGTCTTCAAGAATGAAAGTCTTTTTACATTAAATTTTATCCAACTATTCCTTATCTTCGCCAAAAAAAATCTATGCGTGTTTATTTAGATAATGCTGCCACAACGCCAATTGCTCCAGAAGTAATTGAGGCAATGCTTCCTGTTTTAACAACTGGTTTTGGAAATCCTTCTTCAGCTCATTTTTATGGACGTCAAACAAAAGCATTAATCGAGACTTCACGCAGAACAGTTTCTAAACTTTTGAATTGTCAAGCGTCAGAAATTATTTTCACTTCAGGAGGAACTGAAGCAGATAATATGGCACTTTATTCTTCTGTGCACCAAATGGGTGTGAAACATATTATTACATCAACTATAGAACACCATGCCGTTGGACACACAGCTGAAATGATTGCACATTCAGGTGAAGCAAAAGTGAGCTATGTAAAACTCAACGATAAAGGTGTAGTTGACTTAGTTGATTTAGAAAAACTGCTCCAATCCGGTGAAAAAACATTGGTTTCATTAATGCATGCAAACAATGAAATTTCGACATTATTGCCGATGAAAGAAGTGAGCATTCTTTGCCGAAAATATGATGCATTATTTCATTCAGACACAGTTCAAACAATGTGTCATTATTCTTTCGATTTGAAAGAGTTAGACATTGATTTTATAACGTGTGCAGCACATAAATTTCATGGACCAAAAGGAATTGGTTTTTTATATGTCAACAAGAATATCAAAGTAGAGCCAATCATTCATGGTGGAGCTCAAGAAAGAGGGTTACGTGGTGGCACTGAGAATGTTTATGGAATTGTAGGATTAGCTCGAGCAATGGAATTGGCCCACGAAGACATTGAAGGTCATCAAAAACATGTTCAATCATTGAAGACTTATCTTTTAGATAATTTGAAAGAAGCATTTCCGACGGTTCATTTTCATGGTGAAACAGATCCAGAGAAATCTCTTTACACCGTTCTTAATGTTTGTTTTCCTTCAACACCTAAAGCTGGAATATTATTATTCACTTTAGATTTAAAAGGAGTAGCGGTGAGTGGTGGAAGTGCTTGTTCATCTGGTGCAATTAAAGGATCACACGTTTTAGAAGGAATCAAAGCTGATACTTCAAGACCAAATGTTCGTTTTTCGTTTTCACGCTATACAACAAAAGAAGAAATTGATTTTGCTTTAGAACAAGTTAAGTCGGTTTTTGAAAAGACGTTAGTATAATCCGTATTTTGTCCTTTGAATGATTGAAAAGGAAAAACATATTCTCATTTTAAGTTCTTGGTATCCCAATAAATTTTCACCATTC
>VFKM01000018.1 GCA_009885545.1 Flavobacteriales bacterium | reverse complement strand
CTTTTAACTGAAATTTGCTCCCATATTGCCAAATTTCTTTCCATTCATTTAGCATGACTTTACCGCAACTAGCATTTTCAGGAGCCAATATGTAAAAACCTCCAAAATTTATTCTTCCTCTCAACACCTCTATTATCCCTAATGAATAAGCATATCCCATACTATGAGCAACAAGATACAAGGTGTCATTTGCAGATTTATTTGGTAATTCATTGAACAATAACAAAATATTTCTTCCTGCTGTCTTTCCATTTTCTAATCGTTCAAGGAACCCTTTTTTATTTGGTTTGATAGCATGTAAATCGACTGTCTTAACTGTTTTAGAACCAAAAATACCAGAACTTGCAATAGTTGTATAATAACACGAATGTTTCTTTTTATTGGAACATCTTTTGGGATAAATGGAAGAAGTCGTTGAGAAGTTGATCAAACTTCCATGATTGGAGGTGCTAACAGAAAAATGTCCGTCCGCATAATACGTCTCGCTTGGGTTAATTCTTTTTTGGAATAATAAATCGATTTCTTGCCATGGCCTCCAGTAATCATAACGATCAAAATTATAAATCATATTACTAGAGTTTGAATACTCTAATCCTTTCTTTAAAATATCATTAAAATTATCTTCAAACGAATTTCCCATTGAAGTTGGCCTATAACCATTCACAAAAAGTAATATTCGTTTTGCTGGATCTGAAATTTTTATTTTATTGGTTAGGTCATTACCTAAGTGATTATACACTTTTTGATCGATGATGTCGTCTTCATTTTTGATATAATTAAAAACAAAATAATGACTTTGAGCAATTTTTCTAAAATCAAAATTGGTCAATATCAAACTATCCTTGTCTGCAACATATTTACATTTACTCCAGTTTCCAGCTTCGTCTTGTCTCAATTCAAAATAGAGCACCTTCTTTTTGCTTTTAATAAACCAATCATCCTTTCGTTTTATCAGAATTTCTGATGATAACCCAATTTCTTTTGTCTGTTTTAGATTAATATTAGCGAGTATTGTTTGTTTTACCTGTTTGAAATTTTGACCTTTCAAATCTTGAAGAATCCCCAATTTAACCTCAAATTGCTCATAACCTTTATTGATTAATAGAAAAGTTAAAAAATACAATAATACAACACACGCCAAAAATCCAAGTCGCGCTAAGAATTTCCAAAATCTCGGATACTTCATTTTTACCATTAGAAATTTATTGAAGCGCTTTCGCACTAAAAAGGAAACCGAAAGGATGACTATAAAAGCAATGATGTGCCATAAACAAATAAAGTAATTACCTATTTTAAACAGTACTTTAAAAAAGAATTTATCAATATTCAAATGATATGACAACTGATTTTTCTTATAAGGCCGATTGATAGATTTTAGTAAATCATTATTAGTTAATTTGACAAAACCATCTTTATCTTCTTCCCAAAAATAATATGCCACTAAACCACTATTTGTTTTAACATCCTCATAATTATCAAAAAAGGAATAACTGTGGCAGCTGTGACGTATATTTTCCCATTGAAAAAACTGAAGTTCAATTCCACCATTTTCATCCATTAAATTTCTCGTAGAATTATGCCTTGGTCCTTTATTCAACCAACTATTTTGCAAAGCACCAACACCAAACCCTAATTGACGAGCAATAGAGATTTCCATTTTATGCCGTTCACCATTTTTAATAAAACCAACAGCTTTATTTTGAACCATAAATCCATTGATTTTAGGATTTACAAAACCCGGAATTATAAAAATATAGTATGCATTTCTATCAGCGGAAGGATATGCTTCAAAATAAGCATCACGAAATTCTCGCATTTGATTTGTGAAACGGTCATTTGTGGGACTTGGATTATCAAATAATTCTTCTAAGTCGAATTCCTTTAATTTCACAATTGGATTTATACGAACCTTTAAATAAACATTTGCTTGGGAAAAAATAGAATTTATATAAAGTTCTAGACTATCTCGGTTTAACTTCGTGTCCATCAAAGGTACAACGATCACATTTTCCGTTTTCTGTGCATAAACAACTACATTCAATTGGCCGATTTTCTTCCCGTCGTACTTGGCTGATACATAATATTTAAAAGCCATTCGAGGCAAAAACAACGTTAACGTACTATCGTTTTTCTGCGCAAATCGAATTTTTTCAGTCTTACCATTAATGACAAAATCAAGTTTTTCGATATCGAAATCGTTTATGTTTTGAATAATTGCATCAACATTATCAGCAATTTTATAACCAACAGATTTATAGCAAATTTTGTAATCCTTTAAATCGTCAGTTTCTAATGTATCATAGTATTTTGACCATTCAGGATATAAATATTCATCGAAACCAAATTGCTGAAGTTCACTCTTTTTGAATAAAACATGTGGTTGTGTTTCCTTTATCTTAGTTATAAAATTGCCTTTTGTTTGCCCATGTAGTGTAGAGGACATTTGCCAAGGAAAGACAATTAATAAGAATAAAAAAGGTAATTTTTTTAACACATACAAAGGTAAACTCTTTGAATACAATATCTATTTGTTAAATGAATTTTATTTTTTAAAGTATTAAACTCAATTTATTAAACTCGAATGACAAATAACTTTCCAGAGTTGCATCAATTGAAGTACCTTTGTTTTTTAAATAAAATTTCCAGTTTTGAAAACATACAAAGAATTAGGTGTAAAAGATGAATTCATTAAAGCACTTAAAGAAATAAATATTGAAACACCAACAGAAATTCAAGAAAAAGCAATTCCATTTCTGATTGAAGATAGAACAGATTTTATTGGTCAAGCACAAACAGGTACCGGCAAAACAATAGCTTTTGGAATTCCACTTTTACAAGCGATTGATAACAATGACAGTCGCATTCAAGCATTGATTCTTTCGCCAACACGGGAATTATGTCAACAAATTGCCAAACAGCTTTTTAAGCTGACGAAATTCTCTAATAAAATTTTCATCGAATCGGTTTATGGTGGAGAGAAAATTGAAGACCAAATTCGAGCATTGAGCAGACCAACACATATTGTTGTTGCTACACCCGGACGATTAATTGATTTACTGGATAGAAAAGCAATTGATTTGAGTCAAGTTGAAACTATTGTGCTTGACGAAGCGGACGAAATGCTAAGCATGGGTTTTAAAGATGAATTGGAAAACATCTTAAAACACACAACTGGAAGCAGAAATACGTGGTTATTTTCAGCTACTATTCCTGAGAATTTGAAAGATATCATTGGGAAATACATGGATACCGACGCTTACAAAGTTGAAATCAATAAGCGAAACATTGTAAATTCTTCGATTGAACACCAATTTCTAACATGTGATCCACGCCACAAATTTGAGAGTTTAGTGCAATTTTTGAATGTTCAAGGCGGCGATAGTGGCATTATTTTCTGTCGAACAAAAACAGACACGCAAGATTTAGTAAATAAATTACTGAGTAAAAACTTTGTTGCTGATGCAATTCACGGTGATTTACAGCAACGTGAACGTGAAAAAGCGATGAGGGCTTTCAAAAAACATAAGATTCAATTGTTGGTTACAACCGATGTTTCTGCGAGAGGAATTGACGTTGACGATTTATGTTTTGTTGTGCATTACAATTTACCTGAAAAACTGGAATACTATACACACCGAAGTGGTAGAACAGCTCGTGCAGGTAAAAAAGGAGTTTCATTGAGTATTATTGACGCAAAAGAAACGAGAAGAATTCGTCAAATTGAGCAAGCACTGAATATCAAGTTTAAACGAATTTCTGAGAAATAATTCACTTCACGAATTTCACAAAAACCTCTGAATTTTTGCGCGGTTCAATTGAATTGTGACAAGGTTCTATGGTTATTTCCGAAAAATAATCTTTGAAATAAGTAAGATATTCTGCTGTGTTTCCGCCGAATGGTGGACCACCTTCAAAATCACGGTTAAACAAAACGCCTACTAATTTGCCCCCTGGTTTTAAAAGCGAACTAGCATGTTGCGCATATTTTGCTCTTAATTTGGGATCAATTGCACAAAAAAGCGTTTGCTCAAGAATCAAATCATAGCTTCCTTTGTGGGTAAAAAAATCACCTGTATGCAATTGTGAGACAGGAAATGTTGGATTGCGTTGTTGAAATCCCACAATAGGTTCTTCAGAAAAATCCAATAAATGCACATTGGTAAAGCCTTTTTCAAAAAGGTATTCTCCTTCATACCCCAGTCCACAACCAGGAATTAAAATCTGTAATTCTTTATCGGTCAATTGATCAACATATTGCTTAATTGGAGGAGATACTTGTTTCAAATCCCAACCTGTTTGATTTTCTTGGTAACGTTTACTCCAAAATTCAGGTGATAAAAAATCGTTCATAATTTAAAAATAACGAAATTAATCTAGAACAATAACCCGTTGGCATGAAACACCTTTTTTGGTGGTGAGTTGTACGAAAATTATTTTTTCACCCAAGCTTCTTACATCAGTTTCTAAAAAACCTGTGGTTTCTTGTTCACCCAACAATTCGCCTATCACATTGTAAAATCTAATTACTCCTTGCTGGATTGAATGAATTTGAATAATTCCAGTTGTTGGATTAGGTGAAACAGAAAAACGTATGAACGATTCGTTTATTCCCACTGGAGCTTCATTGATCACTGCTACTGCATCCAAATCAAATCCGCCAGAATCAAACTCAGTAGGATAAGGATCATTGATTAAATCGCCTGAATCGTCCGTTGTTCCATATTCCACATTGACACTTCCAACGACATCAATTAATTTTACGTGTGTAATAGCATTTATATCTAAGCTAGGTATTCCTGTCAATTCCTCTAAATCAAACGGAACGCCATATCCTTGACGGTATTTACCTGCGAGATTATACACATAACGGCAATCGATAAATGAGAAATTATCTGTTTGAATAGTTAATGGAATTTCACTAATCGATGGAAAACGAAAATAATTCACACCATCAGAACTCACTTCAACATGCGCAAATTCCATATAATCATCCGCAAATCCATTTTCGAAAACTGCAAAATCGGGTCCTGCCAAATTTATTATCGCATTTGAAAATGTAAGTATCGCTACTCCCCCATCTCCAAGTGAAACAACACTTATCCCATCTCCTTCAGCAGGTCCCAATGCATCTTGCTCTAATCCAAATCCTACAACGCCCAAACTTGGATTGGCAATATTTAAATAACCTCTTGATACTTGAATTCCACTTGCCCAGTTCACAATTACAGAGGAATCTTTATAAATCGCTAAAGATCCAATTTGACCTGCTGGCGCGTCAAAAGTTTGTCCAAATGAAATTGAACAAATGATCAGTGTAATTATACTTAGCGTTTTATTCATAGAAAATTATTTTACTAGGATTCAATCCAACATGAAAGCTTTTTTCTAAAACACCTGCTGAACTGAATTGTCTGACATACCCCGTATTTGTATAACTCATAGCGTCAAGACAATAGATTTTATCTGAAACTGGATTGTATTTCACTCCATAAAGTGTTGTAATTGAACTAGTGTTGATGAATGAATTGTTTTCAATTGTTTCGGTAATTGTATTGAATAAGCGTATTTCACTTGTTTGATTCGAATAATTGTAAAACGACACTAAGAAATAATCGTTCATCCGTTCCATTCCAGAAGCATCAAATGAAAACGTTTGTTCCACAGTATTCAAAACTGGATTAATTTTTACCATTCGAGAAGGAATTGTACCATAATTTCCGCGAGAAATGACATACACATCACCCTGAGTATCAACTTCAATCGAACCCGGATTCTTTCCAACCGTAACTCGTGTGATTTCTTGAAAAGTCGTTAAATTGATTATTGAAACGGTCGAATCTACATTCGGTGAATTCAAACCGCCTGAATTGGAAACAAATAATTTTCCGTTTGAAACAGCAACACCTTCTGGATTTGATCCAACTTGAATACGCTGCGTAATTGTCAAACTGATTGTATCTAATACATCTACAAAACCATCATAGCATGTTATAAACGCTTTTGAACCAGAAAACGCAATTGATCTTGGTTGTTTTCCAACGCTTCCATTCATCATTGAAATTTGTTTGATACTTATTCCGGTTGATTTTGAAAGCACTTCAATGGTATTTGAATTATTTACAACGATATAAATTTTACCGCCAT
>VFKM01000133.1 GCA_009885545.1 Flavobacteriales bacterium | reverse complement strand
TATTGACGTTTCCTAATTTTAAATCAAGGTTTTGACAAATTGGAACACTTCCGTCAGGGTGAATAACGATACTGTCCAATATACTTCTACACTTTAAATTCAATTTCTTCTTTCTCCATTCATCGTACAACAGTAAGAAATCATAGTTTTCTGTTGTATCAACAATGTTTGCTGGTATGCTATCTTTGAAATCGTTTGATTGCATGATTTTATTATGATCATGCTTCGGAGTTTCAATTTCCTCTTTTTCAAGTTCATTCAATTTGTCATTCTTCTCTAAGATTTCATCTTTCACCTTGCGAATTGCTCCGTAAGTCAATACGTCTGTATTTACGATAGAACCAATCTCTGTTTCATGCGCTTTTTCAACGGTATCGAAAAATGAAATATCGTTGTAAGTTCCGATACGAACGTCAATGTTATTTTTCTTAGCAATTTCAATAACGTGTTCCATGTCATCAAAACCATTATAAGGTGATAATGTAAACATCAATGAAATTGGAACAAGGTCTTTACAGTTTTCAATTACTTTCAAAACATCGTTGTATCCATCTTTTCCTCGCATATAAAGATACGTTTCCTTATTTCCGTCAAGAGAGATGAACAAGCGTTTTGGTGGATATTTTTTGACGGCGTCAATCAAACTATCTGGCTTCAAACAATTGGAAAGCAAATCGAAATTCGGGTGATTCTTTGTAAACCATTCTAAGATTTCTAATGCTTGTGGGTGTAGCAAAAATTCTCCTCCTTCTAATCCAACAGTAGTATGTTTCGACACACATCTGCTTTGCATTACTTCAATAATCTTTGCGATTGGTAAATGTTTAACCGGACGTTTTGCCCATATTAAACAATGTTTACAACCTGAATCACATAAATCTGTTCCGTAGAACATAAGCGTCGATAAAGTTTTATGACCCGGTCGAACCGAGTTATTCACGTAACGAAGACCTCTTCTTAAATAATCTAATTTTCCGTACATCGTTTATTTCTTTAAATTTTCAATTAGTTTGTAAGTCAATTGCATAGCAGATAATGGTGTAATGTTGTTCCCTTTTCCTGTTTCACACAGTTGTATAAATGTTTTAATTTCATCGTAATACCCAGAAGACACCAATTGGTTGCTTTCCATTACTGGATTAAAACTGTTTCTGTTGTATAAAATTTCAATCGTTTCACTGGTTTTCATAATTTTTTCAATCGGAATGGAAAACAGTGTTTTTGATTTTTTTTCAAATGTCAGTAGATCCATATTCGTCATTTTATAAACACCTGATGAGGTATTTAACGACAGATTTTCTTCTGCATTTTTCCAATTATAATGCGTTGATAATTCAATACTTCCAACAAAACCATTGTGTTCCAAATGCAGAAAGTAAGTATCGTCATTCGACTTTTGTAGAGAAGCGATTTTACTTTCTCCAAAAAGATGACCAATCAAATCCAATGGGTGAATGAATAAATCCAATACTTTATCTCCTTCTGGATAAGGGCCAGTCACATAGCGATAAGAATAAGAAAGGATGGCATTACCCGTATTCTTTTTCAATTCTTTCACAATAGGAGCATACCTTTTTTGCATTCCTACTAAACAGGTACCATTGCTTTTTTGTTCCGCTACAATTAGTTCGTTTAGTTCAGCAGAAGTTGAACAAGGTGGTTTTTCAATGAACACATTTTTGTTGTGTTTCAATGCTTTTATAACCAAATCAAAATGGCTTTTTGGATCAGCGCAAATGAGAATTCCTTTTATTTCAGGATCATTTAATACGCTTTCATAATCTGTCGTACCAATAACTCCAGGGAAATTACTATCAATCAATGAAGCATTTTTTGAACTGCTCACAACGATGTATTTCAACGGAACTCTTAAGTGATTTAAAACAGGATATAAGTTATTAATGCTATGATTTCCAATACCAACAAATGCATATTTGCCTTGATACTTCAAATTCAAATAGCTTTGTTTGCGAAAATTCTTTAACTTTTTAATAATACTGTTCATAGATCCCATCGATATTATCGGAAGTTCAAATTTAAGCAATTCTCTGAACTTGTGTGCTTGAAATTAACCTAAAGAACAAAGACTTAGTTCTGTAGTGCTTTTAAGTTGGAAATAAAGATAATTTTGTAACACTTATTTGAACAATGAATAATTCGAAAAATCAGCTTTTATTAATAACTCCTCCGTTCACGCAACTGAACACGCCTTACCCTGCAACCGCTTATTTGAAAGGGTTTTTGAATACCAAAAACATTCAATCTGTTCAAGCAGATTTAGGAATTGAAGTTATTTTGGAAGTGTTTTCAAAACAAGGATTAACAAAATTGTTTTCAGAGATAGGTAAAAACACCAAAGAACTTTCAGAAAATGCTGAACGAATAATTGCTTTAAAAGAAGAATATATTTCCACGATTGATGCAGTAATATTGTTTTTACAAGGAAAGAATCCAACATTATCCCATCTCGTTTGTCAAGAGAATTTTTTACCTGAAGCTTCACGATTTGACCAACTAGAAGAATTGGATTGGGCTTTTGGGATCATGGGAAATCAAGATAAGGCAAAGCATTTAGCAACGCTTTATATTGAGGACATTTCTGATATTATTGTTGAATGTGTTGACGAACATTTTGGCTTCAGTCGTTATGCAGAACGACTTGGAATGTCTGCGAATAGTTTTGATGAAATCTATGCGTCACTTCAAAAGGAATTGACTTACATTGATAAAATATTCCTAGAAATTTTAGCAAATTGGATGGAGGTCGTTCAACCTCAAATGGTCGCTTTTTCTGTCCCATTTCCTGGTAATTTGTATGCGTCTTTTCGAGCGGCACAGTTTATTAAAAAACACTATCCAGCTGTTAAAATTGCAATGGGTGGTGGATTTCCAAATACAGAATTGCGTTCATTAAGTGATACACGTGTATTTGAGTTTTTTGATTTTATAACATTAGATGACGGTGAACGTCCGATTGAAAATTTAATTCAACATCTAGAAGGAAAAAGATCCATCACAGATTTAAAAAGAACTTTTACGTTAGTGGATGGAAAAGTTGCATATATCAACAATTCTAAAGATCCAGATTACAAACAAGCGGAGGTTGGAACGCCTGATTACAGTGATTTGAAATTAGACAACTACATTTCAGTTATTGAAATTGTGAATCCAATGCACCGTATGTGGAGCGATGGTCGTTGGAATAAATTGACAATGGCGCACGGTTGTTATTGGGGGAAATGTACGTTTTGTGATATTTCTTTGGATTACATCAAGCTTTATGAACCTGTCACTGCAAGTTTATTGTGCGATAGAATTGAGGAGTTAATTGCTCAAACAGGTCAAAATGGATTTCATTTTGTTGATGAAGCGGCTCCACCTGCCTTGATGCGCGCATTGGCCTTGGAGATTTTAAGAAGAAAACTGACAGTTAGTTGGTGGACAAACATTCGTTTTGAAAAAAGTTTCAGCAAGGATTTGTGTTTATTGCTTAAAGCATCTGGTTGTATTGCTGTTTCTGGAGGATTAGAAGTGGCATCTGATCGCTTGTTGGAATTAATAGACAAAGGAGTTTCTGTTTCACAGGTTGCACAAGTGACAAGAAATTTTACAGAAGCCGGAATCATGGTACATGCCTATTTGATGTATGGTTATCCAACCCAAACGATTCAAGAAACAGTTGATTCCCTTGAAATGGTGCGCCAATTATTTGAAATCGGAATTTTGCAATCAGGTTTTTGGCATCAATTTGCATTGACAGTGCACAGTCCAGTAGGATTAGATCCTTTGAAATATGGTGTTCTTAAAGAAACAGAAGAAATTGGAACTTTCGCCAACAACGATATTCAGTTCAAAGATAAAACGGGTATAGATCACAACTTGTTCAGTTATGGTTTAAAGAAATCCTTATACAATTTTATGCACGGAATTGGGTTTGATTTGCAGTTGCAGGAATGGTTTGATTTTAAAATTCCGAGAACGAAAATTCCATATAATTTCATTGAAACAGCATTAAACGAGGAAGATGCTATTTTCATTAAACCTTCCGCTAAAGTTGTGTGGATTGGAAATTCACCTTCAATTCGTTATTTCACCAAGACGAAAAAAGGACATGAATTTGAAATGGCTGAAGTAAAAATTCACACGAAAAAGAAAGCGGTTGTTGTTGCTGTTTCTAAAAGTGAAGGAGTGTGGTTGATGTCAATTTTTGAATTAATTGCTGTTTCAAATAAGAAAGTCTTGACGTTTCAAGAAGTTCGTGAGCATTATGAAAAATCAAACACCGAAGATTTCGAACCGTTCTTTTATGGGAAATCAATGTATACGCTAAGAGATGCTGGGCTTTTGATTTTCTAAATACCTACTACAAACCAAGCGTCTCACTATCAATCATCGTCACCCATTTCCCCATTTTTTTCTGAATGATTTTAAAATGGTGTACTTCTTCGGGACTCACAAATGAAATCGCTTCT
>VFKM01000064.1 GCA_009885545.1 Flavobacteriales bacterium | reverse complement strand
CTTGATCCATTTCATCTTCCAATTCAAATGAATCCGCTTCAAAAAACCAACTTAATACAGCATCGTAAGGTGTCTCTTGGTCTGGCTTTTTGAGCTTTTCAATTTTTGGGAAATAGGTCAGGAAAAGTGTTTTCGTCGCTTCACTGATCAAATGATTGGCAACAAAAGAAGTTCCTTCCTGTTCTCCTTCATAAACCAGTTCTACTTTTCCAGTAATCGAAGGAATCATTCCGATCAAATCACTGAAACGAACAGTGGTTTCTTTCTCATCGTTCAAGATTGCTCGACGTTCTGCTGTACTCACCAAATTTTCGTAAGCTGTAATACTCATTCGCGCACTTACACCACTTTTATGATCGATGTATTCACTTTCTCGTGCTTCAAATGCTATTTGTTCCAAAATGTCTTTTGCCAATTCAGGAACATGTACGTGAAAATGTCTGTTGTCTAACTTGTCTGCTTCTTGGGTTGTGATTGTCTTTGCTGTTTTAATATCAGCTGAATAATGCGTTAATATTTGTGATCCGATACGGTCTTTCAAAGGAGTAACAATACTTCCTCTGTTGGTGTAATCTTCTGGGTTGGCTGTAAACACGAATTGAAGATCCAACGGAAGACGCAATTTAAACCCACGAATCTGGATGTCACCCTCTTCTAAAATATTGAACAAAGCAACTTGAATGCGCGCTTGTAAATCAGGTAATTCATTGATTACAAAAATGCAACGGTTTGCACGTGGAATCATCCCAAAGTGCAATACTCGTTCATCCGAATAATTCAATTTTAAATTCGCTGCTTTGATAGGGTCAATGTCTCCAATTAAGTCAGCAATTGTAACATCTGGTGTCGCTAATTTTTCAAAAAAGCGATCCGAACGGTGCATCCAATTAATTGGCGTATCATCTCCTTTTTCAGCGATTAAATCACGTGCATAACGGCTAATTGGATTGAAAGGATCATCGTTCATTTCACTTCCTTCAACAACTGGAATGTATTCATCCAATAAATTGATCATCAAACGGGCAATACGTGTTTTTCCTTGTCCACGCAATCCAAGTAAATTGATGTTGTGCTTGGAAAGAATCGCTCGCTCGAGTTGAGGAATAACCGTTTGTTCATATCCATGCATTCCTGGGAATGTTGTTTCACCAGATTTCAGCGCTGCAATTAAGTTATCACGAAGTTCTGTTTTAATACTTTTGGAAGTGTATCCAGCTGCTTTTAAAGCGCCAAATGTGTTGATTGTTGTATTCATCGGTTCAGTTAATTCGTTTTTTTCTATTTGTTTCATAATCGTGAAAGATCATTTCACCTAATCCTTTTAATCCGGTATAAAATGCTTTTCCTTTATTGGATTTTGTAAATTCTTCAATGAAAGCTTGTAAATAAGGATCTTGAGCAATCATGAATGTTGTAATAGGAATATGCATCTTCCGTGCTTGTGAAGCCATGTTGTAACACTTTTCTACAATCATTTCATCCAGACCATTGCTGTTTTTGTAATATTGACCATCCGGCATGCGAAGGCAACTTGGCTTTCCATCAGTGATCATAAATATTTGTTTGTTCGTATTTCGTTTTCTTCGCAAAATATCCATTGCCAATTCCAAACCTGCAACCGTGTTGGTATGATAAGGTCCGACTTGAAGATAGGGCAGGTCTTTTATTTTGATTGGCCAAGCATCATTTCCAAAAACAATCACATCCAAGGTGTCTTTTGGATAAGAAGTTGTGATCAGTTCAGCGAGTGCCATTGCCACTTTTTTGGCTGGAGTAATTCTGTCCTCGCCATATAAAATCATACTGTGACTGATGTCGATCATCAATACTGTACTCATTTGCGATTTGTGGTGTGTATCTTCAACAACCAAATCTTGCTCAGTTAGTCTAAAGTCACCAATTCCGTTGTTGATTTGAGCGTTTTTTAAACTTTCTGTGATTGAAATGTTTTCAATGGAATCACCGAATTGAAAATCGCGAAATTCACCAGTTGCTTCGTCACCTTGTCCACTTTTTTTGGATTTATGATTTCCCGCGCCGCTCTTCTTTATTTTCCCGAAGATTTGATCCAGTGCATTTTTGCGCAATACACGTTCAGTCTTTGCTGTAATGGATAATTGACCGTTCCCATCTGGTTTAATTTCTTCACGCAGATATCCTTTCTTTTTCAAATCTTCGATGAAATCGTCCATCGTATAATCATCTGTCGTTAATGAATATTCTTTGTCGAGCACATTTAACCAATCAAGTGCTTCATCAACATCACCAGATGTGTGAGTGATGAGCTCACTGAAAATATCAAACAACTTGTCAAAAGGTGATTGTTCAGGCGCTTCATAAGGTGTAAATACATAACCGGATCTTGACATGAATTGAATTTATTATTAAGAACAACAAGATAGATAAAAAGTTTTGTGAAGTTCACTATTTAATCTTTTCTAACGTGCCAAATTTTTATAAAATTTTTGAAAAAGATGATTGTATTGAAATCTCACAATTATTACTTTAAATAGCCAATTTAGTTTTTAACAGTACACTTTTTATGATTGAAATTTAAATACTTTTACAAAAAATTCATCATGAATATTACCTCTTTTACCGCAATTGATTTTGAAACTGCCCAGCCAAAGCAACACAGCATTTGTCAGGTTGGAATCGTTCGTGTAGAAAATGGGGAAATTGTTGAAACCTATAACCAATTAGTCTATCCGCCAGATAATTATTATTGGGATCGCTTTATTGACATTCATGGCATTTCTCCAAGTGACACGAAATTTTCACCTATTTTTCCCGATGTTTGGGAAGAAATAAAGCATTTTATTGAAGGACAAGAAGTCGTTGCACACAACGGGGCATTTGATTTCAGTGTATTGAACAAAACATTGGATTATTACGGAATGGAATCGGTGCAATTCAAGCAACATTGTACGTATAAAATCTATAAGAAGAAATTGAATGTATTGTGCGAGGAATATGGAATTCAATTAAAACACCACGATGCATTGAGTGATGCTAAGGCGTGTGCTGAATTGTTTAAGATGCATTTGGGGTGAGGGCTCATTAATTCATAAAAAGTTCTACCTATGCTGATCCAGCAAAATAACATTACCATCAGGATCTGTCAACATAACACTAGCTGGACCAGTTGTTTTTTCATCCGCTTCCATTGTCAAAGTGATATTTTTTGATTTTAAATGTTTTTGAATAAATCGAATATCGTCGAATTTCTTCACGTTTTTCGCATTGACATCCCATCCTGGATTGAAAGTGAGCATATTTCCCTCAAACATACCTTGGAAGATCCCTATGATTGTGTTTTCGTTTTTCATGATCAAATAGTTTGATGCCATGTCTCCACCCATTTTTGAGAAGCCAAGACTTTCATAAAATTCCTTAGATTTTGCTAGGTCTTTAACGCTTAAACTCAATGAGAAAATCCCCAATTTAATAGGTTTTTCTTCTTTTGACTTTTCTTGTTTTGGAGAATCAATAAATGACATTGTGAGTAAACCCAGCCCAAAAGCAAAGAGAAGACCAATTGGTAGTACTATTTTTTTCATTGAGATTAATTTAAGTTAGAAGAGCATATAAAGAAAGTAATTAAATTGATATCAGCTTTCATTGCGCGATTCTAAACTACTGAAACAAACATTTATTATAAACAATATTTTTACTTCTTGAATTGAGTGAAGTGAATAATGTCTCAAAATACTTACCTTTAAATATTAAATGAACATGTTCCTAAAATAATCTAAAATGCAAAAGTTAATAGGGCTATTATTTCTGGTTATAGGCTTTAATCTATATTCTCAAGAAACTGCTGGAATCTATAATTTCAAGGTAAACATTGATCAATTGTTGACAAATCAAAATCAATTGAATGTTCCCACAATTTTGCAAGATTCGTTGCTGTCTGTTGTTAGGAGATTAGTAACACAAGAGGTGTTTACCAAAACACAATGGTTATTTCCTTTAAACAAAAAAGGCGAGCCCAAAAAAACAAGAAATACATCCACTCAAATCGGAAATTTGCCGAGAGGAACAAAACGTCAAGCGATGAAAACGGAGTATTTGGAATATTATGTCAAATTCAGAATTATTGTTGGAGTCAATAAACCAATTTCACTCAATAATAAAGTTGCGACCTATTCTCTATATAAACCATACGTCCGGGTGAAAATGAAGGCATACGGTCTAGATCGTCGTGTCAAGTACAGAAAACACATTCGATTAGGTGGATTTAATGGAATAAATAGTGTTAATATGAATGTAGGCGGTACAACAATGTCACATATTAATTCATTGACAATTGCAGAAGTTTTTGACATGATCTTTAAGGGTTTAGATAAGTTTGAAAAAAAAGTAAAATAGTTCTACATTATAAATTGTATATTGCTCTTTAAATCAATGTGCATGAAATTCCTACTTCTTATTTCTTGTTTTCTCATTTGGAGCAATCTTCTATTTGCAAGTAATTGGACACAACAATCTGATTTTGGAGGAACAGGACGTCATCGATCAGTCACCTTAAGTATTGGGAATAAAGTTTATATGGGAACCGGCCATTCAAACGGAACAGGAATTGAAACCTATTATTCCGATTGGTGGGAATATGATCCAGCGAGTAGTACCTGGACTCAAAAAGCAAATTATACAGGAAACTCGGGGAATGGTGAATTGGGAGCACATTCCATGGAGGTAGCGAACGTAGGATATGTTGGAATGGGGGAGCTTGATAAACTTTCTTTGTTTAAATATGACCCTTTATTTAATTTATGGACTGAAGTAACTGGACCTCCAGGAGGGATTAATTTTCAAGATACGGGTTCTTTTACTATTGATCACAAAGGATATTTTATGAATTTATATAGCGGACAGCTATTTATGTACGATGCAGATCTAGATGCCTGGACTCCAAAAGGTTTTGTACCTTATACACCTTATTACTCATATTCAGGATTTACATTAAACGGAAAAGGTTATATGAAAGTGTATGATCAACTATGGGAATACGAACCATCAACAGATACTTGGACGTTGAACAGTACCTTTCCCGGTTTAGCGAAACTTTCATCAATGTGTTTTACAAATAACGAAAAAGCATACATAGTGTGTGGCTATAATTCTATTCATTCTGATTTGGTGTCTGAAGTATGGCAATTTTACCCAATAACAAATCAATGGTTACAATTCTCTGATTTCCCAGGTTCCAGTAGACGTTATTCTTGCGGTGTTACTGTAGGTAATCGTTCTTTTGTTGGAACGGGCACGAATGGGATTAATTTCAATGATTTCTGGGAATTCAATCCTTTGGCAGCCATTAATGAGCCTACGAATATGGATGCTTTCATAGTGTATCCAAATCCAGCAATCGATTTTATAAATATTAAAAGTGAAAAGTATTCTGATTTCAAAGTGGATGTCTATGATGTTTCAGGAAAAAAAATCGAATCAATTAAAGCACACGATGGAAAAGGATTAATTCAAAGTAATGAAATTAAAAGTGGCAGCTATATTTATCGCATCGAACAATCGGATAAGCAAATAGGGTATGGCACGTTCGAAATTTTATAAACCTGAGTTAATAACTAGTAACTAATAATTCGCAACTAATAACTATCAACTATCAACTTCGAACTACTTCTTTATCTTCTCCCACGTCACAAACATAGCTTCTTGAGAAGGCCTATTTTCTTCAATTTCTCGTAACGGTTCACATTCCTTCAGCGTGTCTTGGCATTCTTTCGGCAAAGCTTGATACAAAGCAGTTCCTTTCGTTTTCCAACTCATCATTTCGTCAGAAACTTCTTTGATGATCTTTGCTGGATTACCTACAACCAAACTTCTTTTTGGTAAATGCATATTTGCTGGGACAAAACATAAGGCACCAATAATACATTCGTCTTCCATCACAACATCATCCATGATAACGCTGTTCATTCCCACTAAACAATTTTCTCCTATTGTACCTCCATGTATAATTGCACCATGGCCAATATGCGCACCTTTTTTTAAAGTAACAGTTGTTCCAGGGAACATGTGTATTGTGCAATTTTCTTGCACATTACAGCCATCTTCAATAATTATTTGTCCCCAATCACCTCGAATAGCCGCGCCTGGGCCAATGTATACTTTTTCTCCAATGATAACATTACCAGTTACAGTTGCGTTTGGATGTATGAAACTACTTTCTTTAATTACAGGACGAAAGCCATTGAATTCAAAAATTGCCATTATAACTAATCTTTAGTGGTTGTTTTCTTGTTTGGAATTCGGAAGTTAAATCCGAAAACAACATTGTATTGGGAGAATAAAAAATGTTGACTCGCTCTATCGTCTTTATGCATAGTAGTTCTAATATCAGGCATTGAAATGAAACCACCTTTCCACTCAGACTGTATGAAGAAGTATTTAAAAAATGTAAGATTTAATGCCAATACAGCACTTGCTCCAAATCCTGCTAAATGAAATTCATCATATCGTGGATTGTTCATTAAAGTCGTGTTTGTTCTCGGAAGAAGAAATCCAACACCTAATCCTTCATTTGCGCTGAAGCAAAAATGTTTTACCTTCAACAATACATCAAATCGACGCAATTCAAAATTCTCATAATTTAAACCGTCTGTATGCTCAAATTTAAGAAAAGTATCAGCCAAAACAATATCAGCGTTTTCATAAATTCCGTCATAGGAAGTGCCTGAATTATTGATTGTACCATTTATCTTAACTGTGTTATATTGTTCCATTACATATTTCATATGGTCCGCACCAAAGGAAAGTTGATAATGGTCTTTTATAAAATATCCAATTCTAAAATTATATTGTGGAATTGTCATTTTCGTTGGAGAAAAATAAGTTCGAGCACTGAATGGTGATTGTCTGTCTTTAGCGATAACGTCTGAAAGCACAAATTCATAGTCTTTTCCTTTAAACGTAATATCAGATTTATTATAGGCTGCACGGTTCCAACCCCAATACATAGAAAAAGTACCTTTTTTGTAGATATGTTTGTTACTACTTTCAACTTGTGAAAAGCTGAATTGACTCATCAAGCAAAAAATTATAAAGATTTTTGAAGTCATTGATTTTGTTTTTAAATCCTATAACATTTAAATGTTATTAGATGAGGTAGTTAATTATTCCTTATAACTTCAACCATTGAAATTTCAGCAAAGTTGGAACACCCATTTGTCCCTCATTTGTGATGATAAGATCACCATTTTCAAGAAAAGTAATTCCTTCAGGCTTATTAAAAATCACATCATCCAAACAAATGAAATTAATTAATTCACCTGTTTTCGTAAATACTGCCATTGTGTGGTCGACAGCTGATAAAATATATATTTCGTCTGTTTTAGGATGTACTGCAAGTTCTGAAGGCATAAATTTTAATGCCGAAATACTGTCTGCGGTAAGTTTTGAAACCTTTTGTGGAAGTGGAATACCTTTTTCATTGGCAAATGCTTCTATCTCAGGGACATTAATTACGAAAAGCGGCTTAGCATCCAGTTTTTTCGTTGCCAAATCAATTGAAAAAATCGCTCGACTATCTTTGTATTCTGGTCCTTTTCCAGTTTTACTTTTAGGTGCTAATAATAACCTGTTGGAACGTTGATCATAACACAAACCTTCATTGTCCAAGTTTGGTATATTCAATTTTGTTTCAATTACATTCGTTGAATCCCAAGGTGAATTGATCTCAATTAAAGTTGCATCACTTCGTAAAATGTAAAAAGTACTGTCAACTCTTGCAATTCCTTCATAATCGCCATTTTTCCCAAATTGGAATTGACGAATGATTGAATCTAATTCTAAATCATAAACGAAAATAATTCCATTTTCATCTTGAACACAAGCTATTTCGCCGTCTTCAAGTTTCGTTATTCCAGAAATTTCGCGTAATTCAAAAGGTAGATTTAATATAAAATCAGGTTTTTTGAAATTGAACCAGCCATCTTCTTTTTGAAAAAGTGTTTCAAGCAAATAAAAATGCTCAACTCCAGCCTTTTGAATACGTTTTACCGTAATAAAAGACAATGCAGCAATGATAAAAGAAAAATAAAACTGTTTAGACATAGCTATTTATAAAGCAAATATACAATTGAAATGCTAAGAATAGAAAAAATGCCATTTATTTTTGTGTTAAGCTATTGGTGATATTCGTATATTTATTTTATTTAGAATTATTAAGATGAGTTATTGTACGTTTTGTGAAGGGAGAGACGAGAAAGATGTACATCACGTTTATCATAAAAATCAATATGGTTTTCCAATCGAAAATGACGATGAATTGTTTGGTCGATTGATTTTAGAAATCAATCAAGCTGGACTATCATGGGGAACGATACTAAATAAGCAAGATAATTTCAGAGAGGCGTTTGACAACTATTCGATTATAACAATTGCTGCTTACGATGAAACAAAAATTCAGCAGTTATTGATGAATTCAGGAATTATTCGTAATCAATTAAAAATCAGATCTGTTATATATAATGCTCAACAAGTTAGACAGATTAAGCAAGAGTTTGGGTCCTTTAAACATTGGTTGGATAAAAATCATCCAAAAACAAAGGAAGAATGGACTAAATTATTCAAAAAGTCGTTTAAATTTGTAGGAGGAGAAATTGTGAATGAGTTTTTAATGAGTTCTGGATATTTGAAAGGTGCTCATGAAGAAGATTGTATGATTTTTGATGTTGTTAAAAAATCAAATCCTAAATGGTTAGAAATATGAAAAAATATAGTGTAATAATAGTTCTGACAATTGCATCCTTTGATGTTTTTTCTCAGTTTGGTTTATCTGGTGGTATATCAGTTTTAAAAGGTTTTGCTCCAACGAAGCCATTTGTAGGATTTCACATTGGAGGAGAATTACCTAGAGATGATCAGAATTCGCTTTATGCAAGAATTTCATTTTATGCAAAGCAAAAAGAGCAAACCTTAGGGTCGTCTTATGTTGAAGCGATTAACCCAACTACATTTCCTTATGTTCAAAATATTACTTATTCCAGTACAATGAACTATACTATTTTGGAAGGTGGAAATAGATATTATATTGGTAATGGTTATGATTCAGGATTTGGTGGATATGGTGGAGGCACGTTGCTATTGGCATTTAATTCAGTTAAAAGAACATATAGCGATTATGATAATGTTTTATATTCTTTACCAGATGGTGAAGTTTCAAGAGGCTCTATTTTTAATCTAGGTTTTGGTCTAGGTGGCGGGATTAAACATACTTTAGCTGGTATAGGTACTATCTATCTTGATGCTAGTTTTGCTTATTTAATTACATCAACAGCAAGTAATGCAACTGCTAGCACAATCTCATTGTATTCTCCAATTTTGTTTACATTTAACTTAGGATTTAGAAAAGATTTCTTTTAAAACCCAAAAAAGTTTTTTCGAATTTTAATATCCTGAAAAGCCTGAATTATCTCTTCATAGTTATTATATCTTGATGTCATTCCATCGATTAAATATTCTAACCTTTCTTCTTTCGATATAAGATTTGGTGCTGTCTTAAATTGATGTTTAGAGCACATTTTTAATAAAACAGGAAAAAAACCTTTTGGTATTTCAATATGATCTGGAAGGGGATGGGTTAATTGCAGATTGGTAAAAATACTAGGGTTTGGGTGAGTCAATGGTAATTTGTCCGTAAATAATTTCCAAATGATCGTTCCTATCGAAAACTGATCTGTTCTATGATCTATGATTTCAAGGTGATTTAATAGTAATTCTGGTGCAGCATAACCTAATGGAAACAATGTTTGTCGCTTATTTTCCTCAGTTGTATTTAATGCCAGACCGAAATCAATTAGTGCTACTTCAATTTGCTTATTATTAACGTTTACTAGTATGTTGCTTGGTTTTAAATCGCAGTGCACAATGCAATGATTTTGTAAAACTTTTAATAGCTCACATAGCTTTAGTAAAATTTCGAGTATAATACTTTTTCTATTCCTAATTTTTACCGATTTCCAATATTCATCTAAAGTAATTCCTTCAGAATAACTTTTTATCAAGTTGATTTCTGTATCCGTTTCAAATAGTTCAATTGTTTTGGGTAATCCAGGAAATTCAAAAGAAAATTCAGCTTCTTTTAGAAGACGTTCTTGTAAATTAATGTTGGTATCTAATTTAACAAGAGATTTCAAAACAGCGTATTCGAAAGTTAATTTGTTTTGAATAAGAAAAACACTTCCAAACTTTCGTTTTGATTGAGAACCAAGCGGTTTAATTATTTTATAATTTTCATGAATTTCAGACATATCTAATCCAAATAAACAAAAAAGGCAGGAGATTATCCTGCCTTACAATAACTTAATTTTAAAGAATTATAAATTCACCTTCAGTCCAACTTGAATTGCTCTTGGCATTCCAGGACGTAAACCAGCCGGTCTTGTAGATACAAGGTAAACTTGATTCGTTATATTGGTAGCATTAGCAACCAATGAAACATTTTTATGAAGTTGGTACTTTATTCCAGCATCCATTACAAAGAAGGCAGGTATTAATTCATTTTCTGGGATATCACCAGAACCTGCAACAGTTCTCATCTCGGAATTGTATTTAGACCCAATATTTACAGCAAATTTCGAATGTTCAAAAGAAAGATTAGCAGAAATTTGATTTGCGGATAAATAAGGTAAAAAATCACCACTTTCTACTGTACCCCAATCTTCAAAGGTACTTTTGAAATCAGATTTGAATTTTGCATCAGTATAAGTATATCCAATAGTTAAAGGCATCGAAAAGTTCTTCTTTAAAGTTGATAGTAAATCGTAGATTACTTGAAACTCAATTCCTTTTGATTCTGCTTTTCCTCCGTTGAAAAGAATACCTGAACCAGTTCCACCTCCAGCTGCAAGATCTGCACCCAATAAATTAGTATAATCATTATAGAACAATACCAATTGTGAGCTTAATCCTTTTGTGTAATATTTTAACCCACCTTCATAATTCACAGACTCCTCAGGTGCTGAATCGTCATTTGTTCCCGGAGGAGCAAATCCTTTATGAACACCAGCAAATGTAGCCAATTGTGAGTTGATCTTATAATCCAAAGCTATACCTGGAATAAATACATCAACTTGATTTTCTGAAATTTTTAAATTCGTGCCAACTCTATTTGGATCTGTTTTCCCAAAATCCTTTTCAGATAAAATGATATGTTCATGACGTAATCCTGATGTAGCAGTGAATCGCTTGTATATAAGTTTATATTGAATATAACTTGCCGCTGCAGTTGCATTTGAAATACGATTGCTTTCTGTACCTAGTGCACCTGCTTTTGTCATCATCATTACTGAATTACTCATTGTGTATTGATCCTCATATTGGAAACGATCCATATTGTCTTGGTGGTATCTGAATCCTAAATCAATATCATGTTGGATATGTCCTGTTTTCAAATCTAAACCGATAACAGTTTGTATTCCTTGAGCATAATATGCACGATTGTTTCCTTTGACATACAATGCATCAGTATTAATACTTGATTGACCAGCGATAATATCGTAGGCATTTGCATGGGATGTTGGATCATTTAAAATAGATGTAATACCAACTTTCACTCCGCTGCTGTCTTTTACCCCATCCAATTTGTACCAGTCACGATGAAAATCATTGCGATAGGCAACTGTTGTAACAGATAAATATTTTAAAGGTCGAATAGTATGGGTTGCAGAAAGTTGTGTTTGGTCAGAAATCATTTTGTCCATTTGAGAAGCAGAATATCTCCTGTATGGATTCGAATCGAAATCTTCTTTCGTGATCCCTAAATACGTATCATTTGAATTTTCAGAAGTACTACCTGCTTTAAAAGTTAACGATTGGTAGATTTTTGCATCTGACTTTGTGTTTACACGAAATTTTACAATAAAATCCTTTTTGTCAAATCCTGTATTGCCTCCATAGTCTAATTCTTTGAAACCATCAGAACTATATTGCAAGGCTTCAACAGAATATCCAAAATAAGTATGTGAATTACCAACGAAAGCATGTAGATTTCGACCACCAAAGCTTCCTCCAATTAATGAAACTTTTGCTCGTAGATCAGTAGGGATTTGTGTTGAAATAAAATTGATAGCACCGCCAGTAGTGTATGGACCATATTTAATTTGACTACTTCCTTTTAATATTTCAACTGCTTGCATTCTACCAATTGTAGGGAAATAGTATGCTGCAGGAGCAGAATAAGGTGCAGGTGCAATTAGAATTCCGTCCTCCATAATTGTTATTTTCGAAGAACGTTGAACTCCAGTTCCACGCAATCCAATATTTGGACGCAATCCAAAGCCATCTTCTTCTTGAATGTTAACACCTGGAACACTTCGCAATACGCGATTTATATCTGAAAAATTGAACTTTTCTAATTCTTTTGGAGATAAATAATAAGCAGAACCGGGTAGGTCTTTGATTCCTTTTTCACCACCAGTTAAAGAGATGTGTTTGATAACGATTGCAGGTAAATCTAAAACTTCTTCTTTCAAATAAATGTTTTGTATTGCACTCTCATTATTTTTTATAATAAGTGTTAATCTGAATTTTTTATATCCTGGATGAATAATTACAAGGTTATATTCTCCTTCATTTAAATTTTGAAATGAATAGTTTCCATCCGAATTAGTTAAGGTTGAATAAGGTGTTTTTTCTAATCCAACGGAAATTCCATTAAGTATTGTCGTACTGTCAGTAGTGAAAATCGTTCCTTTTATTTCAGAATTCTGAGAGAATATCGAAAAGGAAAAAACTAAGACGAGAATTGTAAGTGCTGTTTTCATATTAATATTATTTGAATAATTCTTTCTGCAAAGTTCATTGCAATCTAAGGATTGGTCAATACCATAAATAAGGTATATTAGAATGATTCTAAATAAAATTTAAGTTTAGTACTGAATTTCTTCGCTGCAATTAAAAAATAGGGCTACCCCTTTAAGTCGCATTGCATTTAATTGATTTATAAGTAATTGG
>VFKM01000158.1 GCA_009885545.1 Flavobacteriales bacterium | reverse complement strand
TCCCATTCCATAGTTGGAGCAAAACGAGGATAGCAATCTGCTTGGCCTTCAGCAACCATACACAATTTAAGTGAACTCCCTTTTGTTATTGTATTAATTGCTCCGTGTTCTTTTTCCAATTCAGTAATAAACTCTTCTGTTTCGGGCGACATGTGTGAACGGCTTGCTACAACTGTGTAAGTCAATCGGTCAGATTTAAGAGGCAGTTTTTCTGCTTTCACTTTCAGTTGTGATAGGTCATCAATTCCCAGAGTATTTACTTTAAACGAACCAATTTCTTTTGAAGCAAAATACAATTCATTTAATGCTGGTGTCAATACAACTCCTAAAACTGGGATATTATTTTCTATTAATGCAATGTTCACAGTAAATTCACCATTGCGTTTAATGAACTCTTTTGTACCATCAATTGGATCAACTATCCATAACTTCATCCAATCTTTTCGCTCTTCATAAGGAATGTTCTTGCCTTCTTCAGATAAAACAGGAATTCCCGTTTTTTCCAAATAAGATAGAATCACATTATGAGAAGCAATATCCGCTTTTGTTAAAGGTGAATTATCGCTTTTCATGTCGATTCCGAAATCATCTGTTTCGTAGATTTCCATGATTACTTTTCCCGCTTCTAACGCTGCTTCAATTGCTATTTTAAGTAATTCGTTCATTTTTTTTTATTCCTGTATGTCAGTTCTCGATACAATGGCTGTCAGTTCGAGTGGCAGCTTTTCGCTGACTTATCGAGAACAAGGCCAACAATCGAACTGACTTTTAATAACTAGCAACTTCTTAAAGGATCATCCCGGCTGCAACGGTTTCATTCGTTCCTTCATCCACCAAAATCATGCTTCCCGTAAATCGGTTGTCTCGGTATTCATCGATCATTAAAGGTTTTGTAGTTCGAATTGTAACACGACAAATATCATTCATATTGATTTGCTTGTCTTCTGTATTGCGCTCTAACTTATTAATGTCCATTTTGTATAACACATTTTTAATCATAGCCTTTTGTTCATTCGTTGTATGCCGAATGGTATATTTTGCATTCGGGCGCGCTATTGCATTATTCAACCAACACAACATCACATCGAATTCTTGCTCTACTCTTGGTTGATTATCCGCTCGAACAATCATATCGCCTCTTGAAATATCAATATTGTCTTCAAGTGTAATTGAAACGGACATAGGTGCAAATGCTTCTTTCAATTCTTTCCTTTGAACATCTATGCTTTTAATTTTTGATTTAAATCCAGAAGGAAGAACTGTAATTTCATCCCCAGTACGCAAGATTCCACTTTCTATTCTACCTGCATAACCTCTATAATCAATAAATCCTTCACGTTGTGGTCGAATAACCGTTTGAACGGGGAAACGTGCATCAATTTTATTGATATCACTACTAATATGAAGTGTTTCCAAAGTATGTAATAATGGTGCACCTTGAAACCAATTCATTTTTTCAGACCGTTTCACAACATTGTCACCTTTTAATGCACTAATTGGAATAAAACGAACGTCTTTAATCATCATCTTTGACAAAATACTTTCGTATTCTTCCACTATTTCGTTGAATCGTTCTTCCTTAAAATCCAACAAATCCATTTTGTTGACACACACAATAATATGTGGGATCTGCAACAAGGAAGCAATATATGAATGGCGTTTAGTTTGCTCAATAACTCCGTGACGAGCATCGATCAAAATAATTGCGACATTCGCCGTGGATGCACCTGTAACCATATTTCGTGTATATTGAATATGTCCAGGCGTATCTGCAATAATAAATTTACGTTTTGGCGTAGTAAAATAACGATAAGCTACATCTATTGTAATCCCTTGTTCACGTTCATCACGCAACCCATCAGTGAATAACGCTAAATCAACACCAACATGTCCTTTTTTTAAAGATGTGCTTTCAATTGCTTCTAACTGATCCTCAAAAATTGATTTTGAATCGTATAATAATCGCCCTATTAAAGTACTTTTCCCATCATCAACACTTCCGGCAGTTGAAAAACGCAATAATTGACTAGTTGATAAATCCATTTTTTAAAATTAATTGCAAATTATGAGTTGCTAATTACAAATTGCTCACACACGTAGAATGAGCATTTAAATTCTGATTTACACAATTGAAATGAGCATTTTTTATATTGATTCATTAATTGGTAATTGTAATTGGTAATTGTAATTGGTAATTGTAATTGGTAACTAGTAACTAGTAACTAGTAATTGTCAAAAATATCCTTCTCTTTTTCGATCTTCCATCGCACTTTCAGAACGCTTGTCATCCGCACGATTCCCACGTTCAGTTTGGCGCATTGCACTTACTTCTTCAACAATTTTCTCTAAAGTATCTGCATCGGATTCTATTCCACCGGTTATTGTGATATCGCCCAACGTTCTAAAACGGATTTTTTTTACTTCAGGAATTTCCTTTGCATCTATTGTAATGTATTCAGAAACAGGAATCCATGAATTATCTCTCCAGATTACTTCTCGATCATGGGCAAAGTATAAACTTGGAATGGCAATATTTTCTCTATGAATATAACTCCAAACGTCCATCTCAGTCCAATTAGAAATTGGAAAAACTCTAAAATGTTCTCCTTCACGTTGTTTCCCATTGAACAAATTCCACAATTCAGGACGTTGATTTTTAGGATCCCATTGACCAAATTCATCACGGTGCGAAAAGAATCGTTCTTTGGCACGTGCTTTTTCTTCATCTCTTCGTCCTCCTCCAATTGCGCAATCAATTTTATTTGATTCTATGGCGTCTAATAAAGTTGCAATTTGCAATACATTGCGTGAAGCTCTTTTTCCACTTTCTTCTGCAACACGACCTTCATCAATGGAATCTTGAACTGATCCAACTAATAGTTGTGCACCCATTTCTTCAACTAATGAATCTCGAAATTCGATTGTTTCGGGAAAATTATGTCCCGTATCCACATGTAATAGTGGAAAAGGCATTTTTGCTGGATAAAAAGCCTTCATAGCTAAATGTGCTACGACAATTGAATCTTTTCCACCCGAAAAAAGTACTACAGGGTTTCTGAATTGAGCAGCAACTTCACGAAGAATAAAAATTGCTTCAGATTCTAATTCATCTAGAAAATTGAGATAGTATTTTTTCATCTTCATTGACCAATTTCTTATTTAATAATTCTAGTATGATCTCGACTGCATTATCAACAGTTGTTTCTTCTGTTCGAATTTCGATATCTGGATTTTCAGGTGCTTCATAATGTGCGCTAATCCCAGTAAAATTAGAAATTTCACCATTTCTTGCTTTTGCGTATAATCCTTTCACATCTCGTCGCTCACATTCTTCTAGTGAAGTATTTACATATATTTCAATGAAGTTTTTTGCACCAACAATATTTTTTATCAATTCCCTATCTTCTTTCATTGGAGAAACAAAAGCCGCAATCGTAATAATTCCAGCATCTACCATTAATTTGGAGACTTCAGCAATACGTCTTAAATTTTCGTTTCTTTCTTCAGGTGAAAAACCAAGATCTTTGTTTAAGCCTAACCGCAAATTATCCCCATCTAAAGAATATGTTTGCAATTCCATATCATGCAATTTTAATTCAAGTTTATTGGCGATTGTAGATTTGCCCGAACCCGAAAGTCCTGTAAAAAGGATCATGAGTGAATTGTGTCTGTTTTTTAAATTTCTATCCGAACGGTGTACAGAGAAATTCTGGTTGAAAACATTTGAATTGCTTAACTCAAGTTCGCTTGTCTCTTGATCCATTTCGGCAACAACATTCAATAAGCCAAAATCATTTCTGTGCCATATTCGCTCATGGAGGTAATAAAGACCCATTTTTGTAACTAATTCTAACCCTCCAATCTTCAACCCGACAATTGGATTTCCTGAAATTAACCAACCCATGAACATAGTGTCCATTGTACCAATGAATCTCCAGGTAATTGTTTTAAGTACGTGTCTTACGTGGCTTGAACTTGACTTAAACACATTCGTTCTATACCAAACTCTTTCATGCAAATAATACAGCAAGAGTTTGGTTATCACTTCAGCGCCACCAATTGCAGCACCAATTTTAATATCACCAGATATGAGCCATGCAAGAAAAATTGTATCTAGAGTACCTACAATTCGCCAAGTTAAGGATTTGGCAACGTGTCTTTTTCTTGAAAAATGTTTCATTTTAAATTGACAATTTTATATGGCTTCGCCCTCGCTAGCCCCATTTAAAACCAACGAAAACGGTATAAATTATTTTTGATCACAACTTATTTCAAGCTGCTACTTTATTTAATTTCTTTAAAAAAGATCCCGGAATATTCACGACGAAATTGCTTCCAAGAGAATCAATTTTAACAATTACTCTATGATTTCCATTCATGGTAATAGAAGTTGCGAGCAATCCTTTAAAAGGCCCACGAACAACTTCGACTGCAATTCCTTCTTCCAGATATTCATTGCAGATCTCTACTGAATGTTCACTCCATTCATTCATAACCATGCGCAGGTTTTCAATTTCATGATCTTTCACAATGGCAGGTTTCCCCAAATAGTTCAAAATCCCATTTGTTCCCGGCATTAAAAACAATTTTGACAAATCTGCAATGTCACAATTCACAAACACAACAGAAGGTATTAAAGGAAGGTGTACTTTCTTTTTTCGATCGCTCCATTGACGAACAGTACTATAAATTGGAAGGAAAGAAGTATAATTGAGACTCAATAAACGTTCATAGACTTTTTTTTCTGCTTTGGGATTCGTTTTCACAACAAACCAAGTACTATTTTTTTGTTTTTGTAGATTTAAATTGTTCATTTATCTAGTTTTAACATACACGCATGTTAAGGGACACAAATATAAGGAATGAATAACGGATTTAAAAATAAATCTTTTCAAAAACCGGAGATATTTTGTATTAAAATTGATCACGTCAAAATTGATCAATTTTAATTTTATTGTAAATTACACAACGATTTGTTATAAAAACTATCAATCCAATTTATAAATCAACTTATTTTTTTTGATTTTTTTGTTTAGGGTTAAGTTTATAAATTGTATATTCGCCCTTTAAAAATTAAAAATATGAAAAAAATAATTTTTACTTTAGTACTTCTTAGCTCTCTGATCAGTAACGCTCAAGTTTCAAAAGGTGTTTGGTTTTTTGATGCAAATGGTGGTGCTCGTTTTGGAGGGAAAGTTTCGGAATTTTCTACGTTGAAAACAGGTTTACATTTAGATGGCGGTGTTGGGTACATGATCAACAATATCTTCGGAATAAAGTTTGATGCTGGTTACGATACCTATAAAACAACACGAATATCAGATGAGAACATAGACCGTTCTTATTCGATAAGAGGCACTGTAGAAGGATTGGTTAGTATTAGTGAGTTGTTTAAATTTGGAATTGATGAGTTTGATCTAACGTTCTATGCTGGATATGGTTTTACAACTCATGTCAATCCTAGTGTTAGAGAATCAGATGAGTTAGCAGGAACAGTTTGGGACGATAACACTGTCAAAGGAAATGACGATTATGTGAATATTCCAATTGGATTGACTCCACGATATAATATCAACGAACAATTATCCATTAATTTGAATTACGCAGTTCTTTTATTGCCAATTCAAGATAATTATGTAGATAAGGCTTTTGATAGATCTCGCGCAACAGATCTTGGAATCATTCATAATGTTTCTGTTGGCATTCAATATAGAATTCCATCATCAGTATCAAAATCGATGTTCAGATAATAGAAAATTTTTAATTATAAAAAACGCGCTTTTTTGAAGCGCGTTTTTTTATGCCCTTCTTTTTTAAATTGATGAGAAACTTTTAACTAAGAATTGTATTTCTTGGAGTAGAGAAGAATTCGTCATTCATGATTCATAATTCACAATTATAAATTATCTTTAGCCTCTTAATTCGTTAATACCATCCGTAGATGAAAAAAATACAAATGGTTGATCTAATAACGCAGTATCAGAAGATAAAACCTGCAATAGATTCAGCAATTTTGAACGTTATTGAAAATGCACAATTCATTAATGGGCCAGAAGTAAGTTCTTTCCAAAGTGAATTGGAAACATATCTTGGTGTGAAGCATGTGATTCCTTGTGCTAACGGAACGGATGCATTACAAATTGCATTAATGGCGTTGGATTTAAAACAGGGTGATGAGATTATTACTCCTTCATTTACTTATATCGCTACTACCGAAGTAATGGCATTACTTGGATTAAAGCCAGTTTTTGTTGAAGTGGATAAAGATACTTTTTGTATCGACCCTACAGTTATTGAAGCTGCAATTACGTCAAAAACAAAAGCAATTGTTCCTGTTCATTTATATGGTCAAGCGGCAAATATGGATGCAATCAATAAGATTGCTAAAAAACATAATTTGTTTGTCGTTGAAGATAATGCACAAGCTATTGGATCTGATTATTACCATGAGGATGGAAAGGTTTCTAAAACGGGAACCATCAGCGATATTGGTTGCACTTCTTTTTTTCCATCAAAAAATCTTGGTTGTTATGGTGATGGAGGAGCGATTTGCACAAACAATGATGAACTAGCTGCAAAAATGAGAATGATTGCGAATCATGGACAAAGTCAACGATACTACCACGATGTTGTAGGTTGTAATTCACGATTAGACAGTATTCAAGCTGCGGTATTAAGAATAAAACTACGAGAATTAGATTCATATATTTTGGCTAGAAGGAAAGTTGCAGATCATTATGACTCGTTCTTTTCAACTTTTATCCAAATTAAAACTCCAGTTAGAGGGTTAGAATCTAACCATGTTTTTCATCAATATACTTTAACATTAGAAGGGCTAGATCGCGATGCTTTAAATGTGTTTTTAGCTACGAAAGATGTTCCGTCGATGATTTATTATCCAGTTCCAGCTCATAGACAAAAAATGTTCTCGGCATTCGGAAGTGAAAACACGGTTCTTCCAATTACAGATTGGTTAACGGAAAGAGTTATCTCTTTGCCTATTCATACAGAAATGGCAGATGATCAATTGAATCATATTTGTTCCGCAGTGGCTGAATTCATTATTCAACAATAATCCAAAACCCAAATTCCGAATTGAGAGTATGAAAAAAATTGCAGTTGTTGGTACAGGTTATGTTGGTTTAGTTACAGGGACTTGTTTTGCTGAAACAGGCAATCAAGTTGTTTGTATTGATATTGACAAAGATAAAGTCGACAAAATGCTGAAGGGCGAAATTCCTATTTATGAGCCTCATTTGGACGTGTTATTTGAACGAAATATTAAAGCCAATAGATTAAATTTTACAACAGATTTAGTCGAAGGGATTAAAGATGCTGAAATTATTTTCTTAGCATTACCAACTCCTCCAGGAGAAGATGGGTCTGCTGATTTGTCATACATTTTGGGTGTAGCAGAACACCTTGGGAAGATAATGACGGAATATAAAGTTATTGTTGATAAGAGCACAGTGCCAGTTGGTACTGCTGAAAAAGTGCGTTTAGCTATTGCAAAAAATGCGACAGTTGATTTTGATGTTGTGTCGAATCCAGAATTTTTAAGAGAAGGTTTTGCTGTAGATGATTTTATGAAGCCAGATCGTGTGGTGATTGGAAGTTCATCTGAAAAAGCACAGAAAATAATGGAACAATTATATAAGCCATTTGTGCGACAAGGAAATCCGATTTTATTTATGGATGAAAAGTCTGCTGAATTAACAAAATATGCTGCCAATTCCTTTTTAGCGACTAAAATAACTTTCATGAATGAAATTGCCAATTTTTGCGAGTTGGTAGGAGCAGATGTTGATAAAGTGCGCATTGGAATTGGCTCTGATGACAGAATAGGTAAACGTTTTCTATTTCCTGGGATTGGTTATGGTGGTTCATGTTTTCCGAAAGACGTTCAAGCTTTAGTTAATTCTGGAAATGAAAACGGGTTCTCATTTGAGATTCTAAAGGCAGTAATGAATGTTAACGAAGAACAAAAAACAGTATTATTCCCAAAAATTTCGAATTTCTTCAGAGGTGATTTGACAGGAAAAAAAATTGCTTTGTGGGGATTGGCTTTTAAGCCAGATACAGATGATATTCGGGAAGCCCCTGCTTTATATATGATTGATGCACTCGTAAATTCTGGTGCAACAGTTTGTGCGTATGACCCAGAAGCTATGAAAAATGTAAAAGATTTGATTGGTGATAAAATTTCATATGCAGAAAACGAATATGTAGCTTTGGATGGTGCAGATGCATTATTGATTTGCACGGAATGGGGTGTTTTTAGAAATCCTGATTTTGACAAAATTGGAACGTTGTTGAAGGATAAAGTGATTTTCGACGGACGAAATTTGTTTGAAGCGCAAGAAATGAATGAAAAAGGATTTTATTACAGTTCAATTGGGAGAACAACAATTGATAAATAAAACTATGGGAGAACAAAAACGAATATTAATAACAGGTGCGGCTGGATTTTTAGGATCTCACTTATGTGACCGCTTCATAAAAGACGGTTTCCATGTAATCGCGATGGATAATTTAATTACTGGTCGATTGAAGAATATTGAACATCTCTTTAAATTGGAGAATTTCGAATTTTACAACCATGACGTGTCAAAATTCATTCATGTTCCAGGAAAATTGGATTACATCCTTCATTTTGCATCACCTGCTAGCCCAATTGACTACTTAAAAATTCCAATTCAAACACTTAAAGTTGGTTCTCTAGGAATTCATAATTGTTTGGGTTTAGCGAAGCAAAAAGGTGCACGATTAATGATTGCTTCAACTTCTGAAGTTTATGGTGATCCAACTGTTCATCCTCAACCGGAAGATTATTGGGGAAATGTGAATCCAGTAGGGCCAAGAGGTGTATATGATGAAGCAAAACGTTTTCAAGAAGCAATTACGATGGCTTACCATAATTTCCATGGCTTAGAAACTAGAATCGTTCGGATTTTCAATACGTATGGTCCACGAATGCGGCTGAATGATGGGCGTGTTTTGCCAGCATTTATTGGACAAGCTTTGAGAGGTGAAGATTTAACTATTTTCGGAGATGGATCTCAAACTCGATCGTTCTGTTATGTAGATGATTTAGTTGAAGGTATCGTGCGATTGTTAAATAGTGATTACACGTATCCTGTGAATATTGGAAATCCTTCTGAAATTTCTATTAAAGATTTTGCAGAGGAAATAATTAAACTGACTGGAACATCTCAAAAAGTAATTTACAAAGATTTACCTGTTGATGACCCAAAGCAACGTCAGCCAGATACAACAAAGGCAAAAGCATTATTGAATTGGGAAGCGAAAGTTGGAAGAGCAGAAGGTTTGAAAATCACTTATGACTATTTTAAAAGTCTTTCGAAAGAAGAATTGATGCAAACTGATCACAATGATTTTGATAAATATATAATACGATAATGGCATATTTTTCACACGAAACGGCAGTGATTGATGATGGTTGTTCTATAGGAGAAGGAACCAAAATTTGGCATTTTTCACATATTATGTCTGATTGTACAATCGGTGATCGATGTAATATTGGACAAAATGTTGTTGTTTCACCAGGAGTGAAATTGGGAAACAACGTAAAGATTCAAAACAACGTTTCTCTTTATACAGGTGTTGAATGTGAAGATGATGTTTTTTTGGGACCTTCAATGGTTTTTACAAATGTGACAAATCCTCGGAGTGGAGTAAATAGAAGAGATCAATATTCAAAAACAATTGTTCGAAAAGGGGCAAGCATTGGTGCAAACGCTACAATTGTCTGCGGTCATGATATAGGCGAATATGCCTTTATAGGTGCAGGTGCTGTTGTAACAAAAACTGTTTTGCCTTTTGCTCTTGTTGTTGGAAACCCGGCTCGACAGATAGGGTGGATGAGTGAATTTGGACACCGCTTAGAATTTGATGAAAATGGAAAAGCAACTTGTCCCGAAAGTCAACAGGAATATAGTTTAGAAAAAGGATTGGTTAGTAGAATTAAATAAAAAGGAAGAAGGAAAGAGGAAGAAGGGAAAGGGTATAATTACTTTTGACTTTTACCTTTTTACTTTATTTTTTTACCTTAAAAAAATAAATATGATCAAAGAAGATCAAAAAATAAAATTTGCCGTTATCGGTGCAGGACATATTGGAAAGCGCCATGCTGAAATGATTAGCCGTGAAGCTGAAGCTGAATTAGTTGCACTAGTTGATAATCGTACAATGGAAGAATGTGGTGCGCAGGATTTTAATGTGCCATTTTTCTCGACGATTGAAGAATTATTAGCTTCAGGTTTAGCTTTTGATGTCGTGAATATTTGTACACCAAATGGTTTGCATTCAGATCAAAGCTTAAAAGCCTTGGAAGCAAAAAAACATGTCGTTTGTGAAAAACCAATGGGTTTAACGAAAGATGCATGTGAAAAAATGATTTTTAAATCGATGCAAGTTTCAAAGCAAGTATTTTGTGTGATGCAGAATCGATATTCCCCTCCTTCAGAATGGATTAAATCATTAATCGAAAACGGAACAATGGGAAAAACATTCATGGTTCAATTAAATTGTTATTGGAATCGTGATGACCGATATTACAAAAAAGGTGGGTGGAAAGGCACCCAAGATTTGGATGGTGGGACATTGTTTACACAGTTTTCGCATTTCATAGATATCATGTATTGGCTGTTTGGTGATATTGATAACATCCAAGGAAAATTTGCCGATTTCACACATGAAAACTCAACTGATTTTGAAGATTCAGGTTTTGTGAGTTTTGATTTTGTAGATGGTGGAATGGGATGTATCAATTATTCTACTGCCGTAGCCAATCAAAATCTTGAAAGTTCGATTACAATAATCGGAGAAAAGGGAAGTGTGAAAATTGGAGGTCAATACATGAATGAAGTAGAAGTTTGCAATATTCAAGATTATGAAATGCCTATTTTAGCGCCTACAAATCCAGGTAATGATTACGGAGCATACAAAGGTTCGGCAGCAAATCATAATTATGTGATAAGAAATGTAATTGACACCTTAAAAGGAAGAACATCAGCAACGACAAATGCATTAGAAGGATTAAAAGTTGTTGAGATTATTGAAAGAATTTATAAAGTTAGAAATGAGCAATTCAATTTATAATAAATTACTGCAAAAAGAAGCAAAACTTGCCGTTATTGGTTTAGGTTATGTTGGTTTACCAATCGCCTTAGAATTTGCACGAAAAATTAAAGTTATTGGATTTGACATCAATCAAGATAGAGTCGATTTGATGCGAAAAAATATTGATCCAAGTAACGAGCTTGATGCAAGTGCTTTTGATGGTTGTGATATTCAATTTTCAGCTGATATCAGTGATTTAAAAGATGTTCAATTTTTTATTATTGCTGTTCCAACACCAATCGATGATTCAAATTTACCTAACTTAAGGCCACTTTTAGGAGCTTCTGGAACTGTTGGAAAAGTATTGAAAAAAGGAGATTATGTGGTTTTTGAATCTACTGTTTATCCAGGTTGCACCGAAGAAGATTGTATTCCTGTATTGGAAGTAGAATCTGGGTTGAAATTCAAAGAAGATTTTAAAGTTGGTTATTCTCCTGAAAGAATTAATCCAGGAGATAAAGAGCATACATTGCAAAACGTAATTAAAGTTGTATCGGGTTGTTGTGCAGAATCACTAGATGAAATTGCTAAAACATATGAATTGGTTGTTCAAGCTGGTGTTCATCGTGCCACAACGATCAAAGTAGCTGAAGCAGCAAAAATTATTGAAAACACGCAACGTGATGTAAATATTGCTTTGATCAATGAGTTGTCTATCATCTTTAATAAATTAAAAATTAACACGTTTGACGTGTTAGAAGCTGCTGGAACTAAATGGAATTTCTTGAAATTTTCGCCTGGTTTAGTTGGCGGACATTGTATTGGTGTTGATCCATACTATTTAACGCATAAAGCACAGCAAGCAGGTTATCATTCAAAAGTCATTACAAGTGGTCGTTACGTAAATGACTCAATGGGATTTTATATTGGAAAACAAACAGTCAAAAAAATTATTGCACAAGGAAAACATATACAAGATGCCAAAGTTCTAGTAATGGGCGTTACATTCAAGGAAGATGTTAGTGATATTCGTAATTCTAAAGTTATAGATGTTATTAATGAATTAAAATCGTTTCAAGTTAGTGTAGATTTAGTTGATCCACATGCTTCATCGTCAGAAATGACTCATGAGTATGGCGTTGGATTAGTTGATAAACCAAGTAACGATTATGATGCAATTATTGTCGCTGTAAATCACAAAGAGTACAGTGCGATGAACGAAAATGATTTTAAAAATTTATTGAAAGATAAAGCAGGTGTTTTTGTGGATGTCAAAGGAATTTTTAGAAATAAAATCAAGGACTTAGAATATTGGTCATTATAGTTACAAGTTATTAGTTACAAGTTGCTAGTTTTTAAATCTTTGTGCCTTTTGCGCCTTTGTCGTGATAACAATAATGAAATACGAATTACGATTATTTGAAGCCTATGTGACCTATGTGCCTATGTGTTTTAAAATGAATAACATATTAAAGTTTAAAGATTTTGGATTACACTAAAAGAATATTAGTTACTGGAGGAGCAGGTTTTATCGGCTCTCATGTGGTGCGTTTATTTGTGAATAAATACCCAGATTATCAGATTGTCAATTTCGATAAATTAACCTATGCTGGTAATCTTGAAAACTTAAAAGATGTTGATTCTGCATCTAATTATGTATTTGTAAAAGGTGATATTGTATCTGTAAATGATGTTAATTCTGTTTTCGAAAAGTATAATATCACAGATGTAATTCATTTGGCAGCAGAATCTCATGTTGATCGGTCTATTGAAGGCCCAATGGATTTTGTAATGACGAATGTCGTTGGAACCGTAAACCTATTGCAAGCAGCAAAAGAAAGTTGGAAGGAAGAAGAACACGTGTTTCATCATGTTTCAACAGATGAGGTATATGGTAGTTTGGGAGAAGAAGGGTTTTTTACAGAAGAAACACCTTTTGATCCCAGAAGTCCTTATTCAGCATCGAAGGCATCTTCAGATCATTTTGTTTCAGCATTTTTTCATACGTATGGATTACCAGTAAAAATGTCGAATTGCTCCAATAATTACGGTAGTCATCATTTTCCAGAGAAATTAATTCCATTGATGATTTTGAATATTCAAAACAATAAGCCCTTGCCAGTTTATGGTAAAGGAGAAAATATCCGTGATTGGTTGTGGGTAGAAGATCATGCAAAGGCAATTGACACTATTTTCCATAAGGGAACGATTGGAGAATCTTACAATGTTGGTGGATTAAACGAGTGGACGAATATTGACCTTGTGCGTTTTTTATGTCAAATGATGGATGATAAATTGAATCGTGAAAAAGGAGAATCGGAGAAATTGATTTCCTATGTTACAGATCGCAAGGGACACGATTTACGGTATGCAATTGATGCTTCAAAATTAGAAAATGAACTAGGTTGGAAACCATCTATTACGTTTGAAGAAGGATTAGAAAAAACGGTTGATTGGTATTTGAATAATCAAGAATGGATTGAGAAAGTTACTTCTGGGGATTATCAAGATTATTATAAGGAAATGTATTCCAACCGTAAGTAAATGAGTTTGTTTTCAACGCTATTCAAGAAAAAGTCACCAGAATTATTTGATCTTTCTATCATTGGAGTTGACATGCACAGTCATTTGATTCCTGGAATTGATGATGGTTCTCGCAGCATGGATGAAACAATAGCCATGCTGGCAAAATTTGAATCTTTGGGTTATAAAAAGATTATTACAACCCCTCACATCATGCAAGAAGTATATCCAAATACTTCAGCAATAATCAATAATGGGTTAAAACAAGTTCAAGAAACAGCTAAATCACTCGGTTTGACAATTGAAATTGAAGCTGCAGCAGAATATTATTTTGATGATCATTTGATTGAATTAATTAAAAATAATGATGTTTTGTCTTTCGGAGATAATTATGTACTTGTTGAATTTTCCTTTCATACTCCACCAATTTTTGAGAGTCAATTATTTTTTGAAATGCAAATGGCAAAATACAAACCTATTTTAGCACATTTCGAGCGCTATC
>VFKM01000098.1 GCA_009885545.1 Flavobacteriales bacterium | reverse complement strand
AATTACTATATTTCAAAAAATCAAATCTATGCTCCATCTCGACTGTCGCTCGATGTTCGATATTCTTGTTTCTATTTTTTATCAGCGGCTAGTGCTGAGTTTGTTGAAGTAAGCGGTCTTTTCTTCAATGTTTTAATCCCAATAGTAGGATCTTCCATTTGTTTTAAATCATCCAAAACGGAAGAACTATTTTGTTTCATGAATTCTTTTAAAATGGAATTATAGAAATCGTTTTTGTTTTCCAACAGATTCTTCAATTCAAAATCTTTATCATCACGATTGAGTAACATGAGATTTATAAAATCCTCTGCCACGGCCAAGCGCATGGAATTCAGTAAAATATCATTGTATTTACTTACTAATTCTTTGATTTTTTGCTGTTGATTATTTGTCATTCGAATAAAAAATCCAGATGTGTTTTATAACATTACTTTTTTGTACCATTCATCGTAGTCTTTATCTTTGGATACTTTCTTAACACTTTTCGGTGTTGGATAAGCAAATTCCTTTTTACAAGATTCAGCTTCTCCGTATGTCGTATAAGGAATAATATCAAAAAACGCACTGGCATTCTTTGATTCAGGATTAAATCCCCACGTATAATTCATGAAGAATGTAGTTTGCGAATATGTCTCAGGCTTTTTAATGAGCTTTTTTGTATTTAATCCAGTGCCATTAAAATTCAATTCTGCTATTACAGTTCCTTCAATATTAACAGTGTAAAATACCGAATTCCATTGACACGTTACAATTTGAGTGTTGACTACTTTTATCAAATAAACTTGCGTTGAATATTCCCCAGAAAAGTCGCAACAATCACAATAATCAAAAATGTAAGGATTCTCAGTTAATTCATCAACGACAGTATTGGCTTCTTCCAAAGTAAGATTATCCCATGCGTCGGCAAAGGAAAGATTACTTGAAATTAAGGCAATAAAAAGGACAACTATTTTCATGTAAAATGTTTTCACGAAGGTATTATTTGATGAACATAAAATAAAACTTGGCACTATTTAATTACGAACATGTTCATTACTTTCTTAATTTTATATTTCGATAAATTAGTTACTTTCAAACCAAAATAAAAACAGAACATGCAAAACTTTAACAATCACCGTCGTTTCTATCCTATACATCACTTCTTTTTAACACCACTATTAATTGGACTTCTTGTTTGGTCAATTGTTCATTGCACGAAAAACGGTTTTTCATTCCCCAACGTCTTTTTTGTTCTGTGTTCGTTCATTCTTTCATTAATGACGCTAATTTCAAGGATTTATGCTTTGAAAAATCAAAACAGAATCATTCGATTAGAAATGCGTTACAGGTATTTTGAACTAGCGGGGAAGTCGTTTTCAGAAAAAGAAAAAGAGTTGAAATTGGGACAGATTATTGCCTTGCGCTTTGCAGGAGATACAGAATTAATAGCACTATCAGAAAGAGCAATTTCAGAAAATTTAAGTCCAACTGAAATAAAAAAAGCGATTACTAATTGGCTTGGCGATTATAACAGGATATAATTTATTTTGCATTTAGAATTTAGTATATTCGTTTAGGATTAATTTAATCCCTGAACACCTATTCTACTAAAACTGCAAAAATGATTCAAAAAATCGTCCTACTACTTTTAATTGGTTTCACATCGATTTCAATTTGTCGTGCTGATTCACCATTGACCAGTACTACTTTTTCTGATGCTTATAAAACCGAACCTATTATTGTAAAAGCAGGAAAGACGGATGGCCTTTTAACACAAGAATTATTTAACTTTCTTGTTGATGACTCAAAAGCGATTGATCTAAAAATGGCATTGATCAATAAGTTATCTTGGTCAATAGATGGTAAAACGAATGCGGCTATATTTCTTGAATTTGGTGCGAAATCCAAGAATTGGAAAGACTATACTGCGTTTATGGACGTAGCATCAGCAGAAGAGCAACTTTGTTACGCTTATCTCAAAGCTTTAGACGGTTATTTTGATGTCAGTATTGCATTAGAAGTCGCAGTAATTGCTGTTTCAAAAAATCCAAGCAGCTATACATTCAAGATAATTCACGCATTGATCCAAGCACAAAGTATCTTTGAAGAAGTAGATCGTTGGTGTGAAATTTATACAGAAACAAATAATGTTCGTTTGGATGAATCATTGGAAAAAGACATGAAAATTGAATCCGATGATATCATCTTTGAGTATTTAAATTTATATTCTGAATACTGCGAAGAATCAGAAGGAGATTATTCTGAAGAAAACACACTTGAAGGGTATGAAGGAAATGACTATGAAGAAGATGTTGAATATGCAGAAGAACCTTATGATGACGCTATAGAAAGTGAATTAGACGAACTTTCTATTATTATGGATCAACTTTTTAACACCGTTTATTTTCTAGGTAAAGCGACGGAAGAATACCAAAATAGAATAATAGAAGCTGGAGGTAGTGGCTTTGATCTCTTATTAGAAGGATGTCCAGACCCTGAAACCTATGGTTGTTTAGATGCTTCTGAATCCTATGATTTTGCATTCATTGAAATTTATCCAGATAGAAATGTAACAGTAGAACGATTTTCTTACATACTAGAAACTGGAATGTTTATGCTTTATGTCCCGGAAGATGATACCTATGTTAGTTTCCCAGAAGAATAAAAAGGTGAATCGAAAGTAGTTTTAAAGTGCGCCTGCTGCTTCTAGTTTCAGCCTTTCCTCTTCTTCCTTCTCCTCTTTCTCTAAACGTTTTTTAATGATTTCGTCCAAGTCCTTATTGTTCTCCATAACTTCTTTCACTGGAAGAAATCCTTGTCCGGTGAGCGGAAAGAGATCTTGTAATTCCCCGCTGTAATAAAATTCATAGCACAATCCACCAAACGTATAATCTTTGTCGCCCACAATGAAGTTGGAGCCACCAACACTTGGATTTTTCTTCGGTTTACTTTTTTGATAACCGAGGTTGAATAAAGTACCTAAAATCTCAGGTCGATTAGAAAGTGTAAAACCAGCTTTTTGCCAATGTGCTTCGAACTGACGTAAAAAGAATGCTGTATACAAGTAGGAATAAAAATGATCTCCCCCTTTAATCAAACGTTGAATAATAATGTTTTTATGTGCTTCAATAGTATCATTTATCAATTCGGGGAAAGAATCTTTTGCATTCAAACATTTCTGAAAATAGTCTCCAGGATAAAATGGACTGTTTTTATCGTATAAATTCTGCTCAATTCTAACGGCAGTGTTTTGAAGGATTCCTGTAACTCCGTATCCCCTATTTTTTGGAAGAATCAAACGATTAAAAGGTGTTACATATTTCTTAAACTTTTCTCGTCCAGAATTAAACATTCGAACTTGTTCTCCTACCAAACACATAACGATCATTCGAGATTCAACACCAGTTAATGCTGAAACAGAATCAATCGCATGTTTGTCTGCCTTTATTGCTTTACAAAACTGTTTCCATTCTTTGTAATTCGACCAAGCAAAAACAGATAAAGCTTTGTCATTTTTATCCCATTTAATTTGCGCAATTTCTTTTTGGTAAGATCTATTTTTGATCATGCATAAATTTACTGCATCTAACATTCTTAAAGCAACTTCAATATTGCCTGTTTTATGATAACTTTCTAAAATTGTTTTGGCATTATTGGGAGAATATTTTGTCAACACACCAATTTGTCTAAACATGATGTATTCATTCTTCACAACAGACATACTATCTGTTTTGAATCCTTGGTTATATTTATCCGCAGATTCAGTCATGTAACGACTATTTAAGTCAACAGAACCGTTATCATTTGTCCATTTGAAATGAACGGCTAAAGCAGTAAAAATTGCAAATAACGCACCCGCTGCTAATAAATGCAATACGGTGAAATACGAAATTCGGATAAATCGCTTAAAACCAAAACGTTTCTTTCTAGGTTTATCAAAAGTAATTTGATTTAAATCAGTGCTTTCAGCTTCTTCTTCTATTTCCAATTTTTAACAGTTTAATCTTACTACGCAGGGGTATTGTTTATTATTTCAAGCATATTTTTATAGCAACAAAAAAGGTATACTCTATATTTAAAAAAAAGATACACTATTCTCCAATAAAAAAAATCAATTATAGTTTTCATTTTAGCCATTTTATTTTTGTGTCAAGGATAAAACAAAAAAATATCCCAGCTTTCGTTAGGATATTTTCATGTTATTTCTTTACGTTATTATTGACCGTCATCAGGTTCATCTGGAGATGTGACATTTGGTGATTCAGAATCACTTGAACGTTTATGTCCGTAATCAATTATGAAACGAGCATTACTATATAGTTCGAAAAAGTCAGGCAGCGTTTTCTTGAACAACCTCATCATTTTATCCAAATGTATTTTGATGATTTCATCGATAATTACCGTTTGCGAATTCAAAGCACTCGTGTAACCTTTACGTTCGATAATTGCCATACGCGGACGAGAAAGTGAAAATCGCGCTTCTTCGATTAGTACTAAACATTCAGTAACGATTTCGGGACTAATTCCATAAGGAGCCAATGCATTTCCATATAGCGCAAGATCTTCGATGATTTGATTGAAATGCACATTCAAACGAGAACTGCCCATCCGTCTTAAGGACGATACCGCTATTTTATGTCGCAACCGCAATTCAGCATCTCCAATGACTCTGCCGTGCACTTCTAAAGCTCCATGAAGTAACATCAAGGAATCTTCTACTAGTAGGATTTTTTGAATCTTATTTGCCATCACTCCTACTGTTTTGGAAGATTGTAATTGCGCTTTGGAATCCAGATTAGTAATTGCTATTTCTAGTTTTCCTACTGCATCAGCAAAGTTTGAAATTCCTGCCCAATCCGCTTCGTGGGATTTGCAGACTTCAAGTACTGCTTTGTACATGTTTAATTTTTGACTTGTAGCTTTTTTCATGATTTCTAATTTTAAATGTTCGATTCTCTTCCTTCGCCGTGAGGCCTCCAACGCTTCTGTCCTTGAATCGAACGGGTTTATATTAAATAGGTCATTGAGAATCTCGTGCCAAACCGCTATTTATCAAGTGTTAACGACTGTTAATTCAAGATTCTATTGAGTTAATGGTTATTTTCAGCTTACCAACAGTTCAACTTGTTGAGTGTGTAAAATGCCACTTTTTAGTTTACCTACTTTTTCTTGAGGGATGTTACTGTTTTCACAGAGCATGTAAGCCTTTTCGCAACACTTATATGCGTTTTCTCCATACATGTAACAGTTTTCGCGATGCTTGTAACAGTTTTCTTGAAGCATGTACTCTTTTTCCAATTGCATGCACGCATTTTCAAAACTCGTGCAACGGTTTTCGCTGTTCTTGTAATGATTTTCAAGGAGTATGTAACTGTTTTTTCACCTCTTGCACCGGTTATCCCCTGTTCGTGTAAGACGTGAAGATGAACATGTTTTCGTTGCAGGGTGACTTGCAAGGAATTTTGAAGCATTCGCTTTCAATGACACCGACTCTTGTTTTGGCTTAAGAAGTGCTTGTAGGACTTTTTGAAGTGTTTGATGCAAGTACTATGAAAGCAAGTATAGGGTTGTCGGAAATTTATTCAAACTCTATTACTCTTTCGCTAGTTCCATCTTCATAGATGTAAATCATTAAAGTATTCTTTTTGTATTGAATCTCTCGACCTGTAAGGTCAATGATTTTAGAAATTGTTTTTGGAGTGTTTGTGTTTAGTTCTGATATACCAAGTGAACAAGCATCTCCGCAATTAGTACTGAATGAAGTTTGTACATCTATTTCTAACGGTGATGTCCAATTAGCAGTTGACCAAGCAACATCATCAACTGTGATACAAGTCAAATTAGGATTCCCATCAGCATAGAAAAAAGTCAAGTTTAAGTTATTTCCGTTTTTGACATTCAGGCAATTAAGTTGATTAATCCAGCAATTCAACTTAATTAAAGCCGTATTTTGTGATACATCCAACGATGTAAGTAGGGCTTCATAACAAAACAATTCAGTTAAAGCAGTGTTCTGTGATACATCCAAAGATGTAAGTGGATTAGCCCCACATTCCAAATATGTTAAGGCAGTATTCTGGGATACATCCAAAGATGTAAGTTGATTATAAGCACAAATAAAATCAGTTAAAGCAGTGTTCTGTGATACATCCAAAGATGTAAGTTGATTAGTCCAACATTCCAAGTATGTTAAAGCAGTATTCTGGGTTACATCCAACGACGTAAGCTGATTTTGTTGACAAATCAAAGTAGTTAAAGCAGTGAAATCTTGAATACCCGTTAAATCAGATATATTTAAAGAACTAACATTTAAAGAGGCAACCGAACTAATATTGGCCGTAGGCACTGAACCATCAGGAGAACCAGTATCATAACCCAAACCGATTAATGCTTGTTCAAAGTTAGGGTCAGGAATTAACGTTGTTTGAGAAAACGTATTTAAAGCGAATGTAATTGAGATAATAAGTAGAATATTTTTCATAGTGGTTGTTTCGATGTTTCGGTAAAGCTAATATTTATTATTAAAGTAAGGTTTTTCAATAAGTGGGGGAAATGTGGGGGAAGAAATTTGATTTTGGAGTATATTATTAGTCAGAATTAAACATTTCACTAATTTCTTCCCAATTCCTTTAATAACGAATAATGTCCAATTACTGCTTCTCTAAATGTGTCGTGAACAATATATGGTGTGTTAAATTCTTTGGCCGTGTTTTTAATGATTGTTGAGATTTTCGGATAATGAACATGGGAAACATCTGGAAAAAGATGATGCTCAATCTGATAATTTAAACCTCCGAAAAAATAGGTTATTAGTTTATTATCCATGGCAAAATTGGATGTTGTCATTAATTGATGAATATGCCAATTTTCACGCTCAAAATTATCATTTTCATCTCTGAAAGTACATATGGGAACAACATGGGCCGTTTGAAAAATAATGGTCATAACTACTCCTGCAACAACAAGCATGGTAAGAAACATTGATATTACCATTCCATTGGAAAGATCCAAATAAAGCATCGGAACAATAAGAAATATCAAGAAAAAAATGATCTTTTTTATCAAAACACTAAATAGAATTGAGATAAATTTAAGTCCAGATTGAATAAATCCCATCTTTTTGTACTTAAAAATCTTCATGAAATCTTTCACAGTGACCCATTCAATAATAAGTAATCCATAAATAAATGTCGCATACAGATGTTGGTATTTATGAAACCATTTTTTAGGTTGATCTTTCGTAAATCGAAAAACAAAACGCGTTTCGATGTCATCATCCAAACCACTAACATTTGGATAGGTATGATGCAACACATTATGTTCAATTTTCCATATTTTAGATTCTACTCCAATTGCAATAACTGGAATTTCAAGGATTAGTTTTAAATATTTATTTTTTGAATATGAACCATGCACAAAATCATGCATAACCGTAATACCCACAAATGCTTGTCCCAGACCTAATAGGGCCCATAAAACAAATAGAAGGGGAATATTTTCTATTCCTCCAAAAAGAATAATTAAATAAATTGAAAAATAATACCCAACGATGAATACCGTTTTACTGAACATTTCCTGATTTGCCCTGCGATCAATTTTGTTCATCTTGAAAAAAGAATTCACACGGCTGTTTAAAGCTTCGGAAAAGGCACTATTTGTATCTTTCGAGAAGGAATACTTTTGCATGCGTTAAAAAATCTTCGTTGACAAATACGTAAATCAAAGTGAAAGTTAATAAGTTAAAATCAACAAAGAATAATATTGTGTAATTTTCACCTTAAATAAGTGATGTTGATCAATGTATAATGGTTCTTTCTAAGAATCTCAATTAAATGAAACACCTCAAAAATGAATAAATTTGGAAGGAAAATTCCTTTTTTTCCTGTTTTTTTCCTATTCAAAATGGCTTTTCAAAATGGAGGGATTAGTTTTGGCAAAACGCCTCTTTTTCTTGGTTACGTCATTCGTTATTTACTATTGGAACCCTTTAGACTCGCTGAATTACTCGTTTATAACAAAAGATTAAAAAATCACGTTTTAACCTCTGATCCAATTTTCATATTGGGACATTGGAGAAGTGGCACTTCCCATTTACAAAATTTAATTGTACAAGATCCAAGAAATACTACCACGAGCATTTATCAATTTTTATTTTTCGATAATTACTTCTTATCCGAAAAATGGCTAAAAAAACCTTTGAATTCTATTTGTCGCATTTTCAAAATCCCATATACAATTCAGAGAACACTAATGAATCTTGATTTACCAGTAGAATTGGAATCTGCTATGTGTTCCATGTGCAGTTCGAGCAGTTATACTTGGGGGCATATCTTCCCTAGCCAATTCGAGAAATGGTCCAATCAATTTATTGCTCTCAATGATAAAACAAACGCTGAATCATGGATTGATGATTATGACTATTTGATTCGAAAACTTTCCTATGGCTCAAAGGGTAAACAAGTCATTGTAAAATCACCTGGAGACACTGCTAGAGTTGAAGTTTTACTTAAAAAATACCCGTCTGCCAAGTTCATTTACATTCATCGAGATCCAATTGATGTTTTCCATTCAAGCAAATATCTTTGGAATGTTATTCAACAACAAAATAGTTTTCAAAGAATATCAGATGATGAAATTGATCACATCGTTATAAAAACATATAAACTTGTCATTGACACGTATTTGAAATCAAGAAGTTCTATCCCAGAAGGTCAATTGGTAGAGATAAGTTTTACACAGCTCCAGCAAGAACCCTCGGAAACAATGAAAACAATATATAAATCGTTAAGCTTGGGTGATTTTCCTGAAAACAAACTTCAGCCTTTTATTAAGAAAAATGAATCCTTTAAAATTTCTCACTACAAAACCTCACCAGAACTTCTAAGCAAGTTAAATCAAGAATGGGGTTCTTGCACATTTGAATTCCTGAAAAAGTAGATCACTTATTCTTTAACCCGCGTAAATTTCATATTGACCGGTCCATCGGGCTTCAATAGCATCATGGCATGTAAACCAATATCCTTTTTTGAAACCAATTCAAAATCATATTTTCGTATAATAGCACTCATCACCAAAAGTATTTGCATTTTAGCCATGTTTTGACCGATACAAACTCTTGGTCCACCACCAAAAGGTATATGTGCAAAAGGATGTTGCTTTTCATTTAAACTCAAATCAAAACGACTTGGATCAAATTTATCTGGATCCGGCCAATACTCTTTGTTGTGGTGGGCACCATAGATATATGGAATTACTGTTGTTCCTTTCGGGATTTTAAATCCTTTGAATTCATCATCTGCCTGTGCTTCGCGGTCTATCATCCAGAACGGAGGGTAAATTCGCATGGCTTCGTCCAATACGGCAATCGTATAATTAAGGCTATGAAGTCGCGAATAATTAACCTCCTCATCCCCAAAATTCGCTTCAATTTCCGTTCTGATCTTTGTAATACATTCTGGATGTTTGGACATGATGTAGAACGCCCAAGTAGCTGCTGTTGTTGATGTCTCATTTCCGGCAACGAGTAGCTGAAGTATTTCAACCTTTACCTTTTCATCCGTCATATATTCATCGGTCCCTTTGAATGGTGTGGATAGAATCAGCTCTAAAATATCACTTCCTTCACCCAATTTCTTCCTTCTCTCTTCGAGATAATCGATAATTATTTGATCTCCTTCTTTTCTGATCTTATGGTATTTTTTATCTTGTCCAGTCAAGAAATACCAAGGCATCAAATATGGCTGAACAACTTTTTTTACGATGTATCTCTGAATATCTGCTATTGCTGCTGCGAATTTTTCGAGTTCCTCCTCTTTCATCTGACTTCCAAAAAGCGATTTCCCGACAGAACGCAAGGTGAACCTCACCATTTGATCGTGAATGTCCAATGGACCTTTCTCCACTGCAAGGTCAAAATCATGCATAAAGTCATTAAGTACTTGTAGTTGCAAAGGCAACATTTCAGATAGCCTACCTCTTGTGAAGCCCATACTAAGCAGTTTACGCTGACGTAACCAATAATCACCATGGCTGTTTGTTAAACCTATTCCCTGAAATTCAACAAATCGCTCTGTTTGAATGTGCGATTTGTGATAATTGTCATTGTTGTCTTTTAGTACATGCTTCAATAGTTCAGGATCAGCAGTAACAACGGTATTTCGAATCCCAAACCTTAGCTGAAAGGTTGGTCCCAATTTCTTTCTATACTTTTCAAAAACAACCACAGGGCTTTTCAACATTTCTCTTGTATCCAGCAGCGTTTCAGCGATTGAAATTTTAGGTATCCCTGTTTTACTTGACATAATCTAAAGTTATATTATTTCGTTTTTATCCATAAACTTGTGAATTCCACCAACAACTTCTTCAAGTGAAGGATCCTCTTTTCCCCAAGGAGAAAGATCTCGGTACTTCACATAGTTGCTATTGTCGTAACGTTTAAATTCCATTGTACTAATATTATCCACTGAGCGCACAAGAAAATTCAATAAGGGGAAAAGAATATCTTCTTTTTTGCAGCGACCAATAACTTCTGGAACAAATGCTTTCAAAGGGAAATTCACAAACTTTTTACCAATAATCTTCCCAAGTATTTCGGTAACATCTTGCATGCTTGAGTATGTATCTCGGGTTACGTGAAACGATTTCCCACAGCTTTCTTCTATATTGGAAATAGCAACAATATTATTTGCTCCAAGATCAGCAGGGGTAAAACTGACTTGATTTTGCGCGCTCGTCCCTATTCCATATTTTACCATAAAAGATAACAAGCGAATTGAAATATCATAATTATAACCTTCTCCGGTAATGGAAGGAGAAATTAATGCAGGTCTAAAAATTCTGGCTTTCAGTCCTTTTTTCATTGCGTTAAGCACAATTCTGTCTGAAACCCATTTACTCTGGCTATAACCAAAATCTAATAATTCCATTTTGTCATTTGAATCACTTTCCAATAAAGTATCCTTTACTGACCATCCAAAAATAAACGTAGTTGAGATGTGATTCAAAATTTTATTTCTTTCTGTCATGGCCAAGCGAATAACTTCATTCGTTCCACCAACATTTATTTTTCGCATGGATTCATAATCCAATAAATAATTCACTATTGCACCATTGTGATAGATTGAATGGATGTTTTTGGTTAAAAACTCCCACTCCGATTCATTTACTCCTAGTTTTGTTCGGGAAATGTCTCCACAAATAGGGACCACACGCTCTTCAAAAGCAACTTTCAATTCTGGGGTAGTTGTCATGAGCGAAAACGATTCTCGCAAACGATTCATTCCTTCTTCCTTACCTTTTGCTCTCACGATTACATAAATCTTTTCAGAATTTTGTTCAAGTAAACTTTTTATGAGGAATGGACCAAAAAAACCTGTTCCACCGGTAAGTAGAATATGACCATTTTCTGTAGTATACGGTTTTAAGTCGGCTTGTTCTGTTTCAATTGAAGTAATGGCAGCATCTCTTTCCATCATATCCATTTCCACTTTTTCAAATTCTTTGTGGAGTTTGTTAAAAGCATGTTTAAAACTGAATTTTGCTTGAGGAGAAGCTGTTTGAAGTCCTTGAAGAATCTCGAATAATTCAGATACTGCAATTTTTTGTATTAGACGAAGGTCAATTTCATTTGACAGATCATCGAAACCTTGAAGATTCAAGAAAGCCTTTAGATCATGTGCAAATTCAGCCAGTTTAAGAGAATCAAAGCCCGCGTCTCCGATTGACATGTTTTCCAATCCAGAAAGTTTATAGCGTTTGAAAAGTGTTCGAAAATCTTTCTCATCACCTTTAAACTCATTAATTACCTCTTCATTATTCTTTTCTGAAAAAGTTAATTCAGCATTTTCTAAATCTACTTGAGCAATAATTTCCAATTCATTTTGAAGATAACGGTTTTTATTTTGATACCTCATTATCTTTCCAGAGCTCGTTTTTGAGATCGTTCGAGCAGGAACAAATACAATCGATTCGGCATTAATCCCAGTATATTTCGTTAGTTTATTATTGATCTCAACAGCATCTGGTACTTTTTTATTATTCTTGATTCCCACAATTACAACAAGTGCCTCCCGTCCTAATTTATCAATTGAAAATGCAGCAACACATCCTTTTCTCACTAAAGGATCTTTTTCGATTATGATTTCAATATCCTGCGGGTAATAATTATGGCCACGAATGATAATCATGTCCTTGGATCTTCCACATACGTACAATTCATCCTTGTACATAAACCCAACATCTCCTGTTCTAAGCCAATTTTCACCTTCCAATTCAGCCTCGAAAGTTTCCTTTGACAAATCTTGTTGGTTCCAATATCCTTCGCATTTGCTCAAGCCTTTCACCCATATCTCACCTACTCCATCAAAATTGGCTTCTTTCAAATTTGAATTTATATCTACAATTTTAATTTTTGTATCGCCTAAAGGTTTGCCACAACTCATTAAATCAACCGCCGATTTGTCAACTGATTCATTCAGTTTTACTACATTCTTTTTCAACGATTCTGAGTCAAAGGAATTGACACTTCTTCCATAGTTAGAAACAGCCAAAGTGAATTCCGCTAAACCATAAGCAGCAAAAAAATTTTCAGCTTTTAAACCGTATGATGAGAATTTCTTTAGAAAATCTTTATAGATAGTCGTACTAATAGGTTCAGCTGCTGTCATTAAAAACCTAAGCGTACTCAGATCAATTCTTGACAGTGTTTCCTCTGGTATTTTACCTGGAATCAGACAATACTCATATGCAAAATTTGGTGCAGAAGAAGCACTACCTCCATATTTCGTGATTGTCTCTAGCCAAAGAGCAGGTCGTTGAATAAAATCTATTGGTGAAAAACCATAGGTCGTCCCCCCTTTTAAAGCAAAGAAAATATAGTAACCAATTAGTCCCATATCATGATATTGTGGTAACCAAGAAACACCAATTGGCAGGTGGTCCACAACAATATCACAATTGTTAAGGATATTTTCATGTGTTACAATAACTCCTTTGGGATTATTTGTAGAGCCCGAAGTATATTGCAAAAATAATATATCTGAATGTGCTTCCAGAAAATTGATTGAGCCGTCCGATCCAGAATCATCGCTAACAATCCATTCAAGTTGAGAAATATAATTGACTTTTTTAGAAAAAATTTCCGTATTTTCTCTAGATAAATTCACTTTTATAGACCAATAATAGGATCGATCAGTCAAAATAGCGGATGCTTTGCAATCTTCAGCAATGAAGTTCATTTTTCTAACAGAAGATTGGAATCCTTGCGCCGCTGGAGGAGAAACTGGCACTGGAATCAATCCTAACTTAACGCAAGCAAAAAAAGCACATATCATTTCTATTCCTGGAGGATAAGCCAACAGAACTCGGTCTCCAAGTTTTAATGAATATTTGTCATTTATAAATGATGCAATACCATTCGTTCTATGCTCAAATTCCTGATAAGTATACGATTCTTTAACATCTCCTTTTAAATCAAGAAAAACATATAATAGCTTATTTGAATTTTCCTTGCATCTTAAGGTTAACTCTGTTAATATTGAAACCATTAATTTTTAATTAATTCTTAAATTATTCTAACTAATATCACTAAAACATGAACATTCGATGTTCAATTCAAAACCTTTTAAATGTGTTTGTTCCCAATTGGGAAGATTTCAATTGAATTTACTTTCCCATTCACGGCAACTGCAATGCGAAAATTCTCTGCTAAAGTAAAACTATCCAACGACCACTGTTCCTTCTCATTTACCGCCCATTTTGTAGCCCTCAATTCTGCTTTTTCATTCTTCACAAAAGACACCTCCAATTGATCAATTGGAAAAGTTAATCCTGCACCTTTTGCTTTTAAAAATGCCTCTTTTCTTGTCCAACAATTGATGAAGGCTTCTTTTTTATCTTCTTTTGACTGATTGTTAAATACTTCCAATTCATTTGATGAAAATATAAAACTACTCATTTTAAGATAGTTCACCTGTCTATGCAAATATTCGAGATCAACACCTATATCAAAATGACGCGTGAAACCAAATAACACTACATCCTCAGCATGCGCCATATTGAATTGAACATCGTTGTTTATTAAGAATGGTTTCCCGTTCACGCCATAATCAAAAATAATTTCCTTGGGATTCATCCAAACATATTGACCAATCAATTTACGAAGCAAACCTCTCGAAATAATAAATCGATCTCTTTCTTTCTCAAAGCGATATTTATTTGCACGTTCCATTTCTGCTTCAGATAAAAGTTTCAAATAAACAGATGGCTTTTCATTTACTATAAAAACATAGTGAAGATGCACTTCATTATTTAGAAGAGAAAAATCGGGTTGGCTTTTCTTAATGTTATTCATAGCGTCGAAATAAAAATACGAATCATTAATGATATACACTTATTCATGATTCAAAAGAGTATCAATAACTCTAATTTGAATAAACATTCTTATCTTTCACGATAAAATTTAATTCGAATGATATTAAGTAATAGGCAAACAGATTACGAAAGAGCAATTCAATTATTGAAGCCTTTTACAACCAAAAATACTTCAAAAGCCAACTTCCAATTCTTTTTTACTTTTATTATGCTTTGGTCAAGTATTTACTCCAGTTATTACTTTTTAGGCAACTATAACTTGGTTTTATTAATAACGATCCCAACAACAGTAATATTCTTTTGTAGAAGTTATGTTATTCTTCATGATTGCGGACATAACAGTTTTTCAAACAACAAAACATGGGAAAATTGTGTAGGATCAATTTTAGGTTTCGGAATCATGATTTCATTTTCAATGTGGCGCTATATTCATAATAGTCACCATAACCATGTGGGAAATCTTGATAAACGTGAATGGAACCCAGAAGTATGGACTATGACCATTGAAGAATACAAAGCTAGTTCTCTTTTTAAAAGGCTAATTTATCGTTTCATGCGTTCGCGTTTTACCAGATTTTTTATTGTTCCTACTATCAACTTTGGACTTATTTTTCGATTTTTACATCCAAAATTTTCTAGGCAGGTCAATCTTATTGTGTTGATTCACGATATTATTTATGTTGCATTGATATGGTTTTTATTGAGCTACATGTCGATTATAACACTCGTAATTGTCTTTTTTCTACCACTTGCATTATTCTATAACATTGCTGCTTTTTCCTTATACACTCAGCATCAATTTGAAGAAACGTATTGGGAAAAGGATGAAAATTGGAACTATTTTGATGCTTCCTTTTCTGGATCAAACTGTGTTACTGCTCCACGTTGGTTTAGATGGATGACTGGAAATGCATTATACCATAATATTCACCATTTGTGTTCAAATATCCCAAGTTATCAGTTGGATAAAGCACAGAAGGAACTTGGTACGTTGCTTAACTATAAATTAATTCCAATTTCTGAAGGATGGAATATGCTAGGTAAAAAACTATGGGATGAAGAAAATAAAAAATTAGTAGGATTTAGCAGTTTAAGAAACAAATGATTCTATCCATTTTCATTCTGAATATATTATCTCTCTACTTAAAAAACCCTAAATAGAATGTCAACCAATAGGCAGGTGAAACAAGAACAGCCATTTCATATGCACTATCATACGCAAGGCCTGCTGCCTGAAATAATGGACCTGGTTGTTTAAACTCTTTGGTGTCATGGTCATATATTTCAACCATTCGTACGCCGAGATTATAATTAATTAGATAGAATAGCATTACCAACAAAGAATACGCAATAATATATATAAAGGCATGCATTCGATATGGAGAGGGCATTAGAAAAAGTGCCGTCAAACATCCTGTATTGATAAGAGCCAGCAACATTACCGCTTTGGGTTTATTCATCGCCCTTCGACTTATCAATGGTAATTCTCCTTTTTCAAGGTCCCGTTTATCAGACCATCCCAAATAATATGCAGCGAAACCAACAACAATTACAGCGCTAACAATACCTAATAAAAAATTACCAGCAATGAACTGGTCAGCAACAAAATATGCAGGTACACAGTAAGCAGGACCTTCGGTCATTGATTTTATGACAATTTCTATCGTTTTTGGCAATTTCTTCCCATAAACATATACCTCACTTTTGCGCATACCACTTAATGCCAAACCTGATTCTATGATAAGATGAATGATACTACTAGAGCAAAAAATGATAAAATAGTTTATACCAAATTGCCAAGTGAGATAACACGTTATGGCAAGAATAAACAAAAGAACATTAAAATTTGTCGTCCCATGTTTCATTGTAGATTTACGAACTGAATACATTGAAATGATATTTTTAAAAATAATGACTAAAGTAATTTCTTTTTCTTTAACTTTTAAAAAATATAAATACGAAAGTTTGCTGAAATTGCTACTATTAATTATTGATGTTAGGATTCTAGCTCCAAAGTCGGCACGTGCAATGGATGTAAGCACTTTTTCGCAGAAGCGAAAAATGGTGCTTTTTGTTTTATCTCTTGCTTGATCACGGAGTTGTTGGTTAGGATTTCAGATCCTCTCGTTTTGCTCATAGCAAGCATAGAACCCACGAACTGCGAAAAGCAGTTCTAGGTTTTTCATTTTATAACTGCTTATCAAAATGCATTTTGAACGCTTTATAAAATGAAAAACCCAACACTATCGTGTTGGGTTCTTTTTGTGACCTCGTTAGGATTCAAACCTAAAACCTCTACAGCCGTAATGTAGTGCTCTATTCAGTTGAGCTACGAAGCCTTTTGTGGCTGCAAAGATACAGCGTTTTTTCTTTTTTGCAATAGAAATTTTTGATATTATTCAATCTCTGCGCTAATTCCTCTCTCTAGCAATGCAGTACAAAGTGGTTCAAGAAGTTCATACTCCCCTCTTTTCACCTGACATTTGCCATTATGGTGAATGATATACGTGCATTGTTCTGCCTGAATTGGATTGTGTTCACATACTTTTATAAGTGATTCAATAACATGTTCAAATGTGTTGTAATCGTCGTTGTAAATAATTAAATCCTTTTTATCAACCAATAACTCCAACACGTCTACATCAAATTCTTCTTCCGTTTTTGTCATTTTATTT
>VFKM01000145.1 GCA_009885545.1 Flavobacteriales bacterium | reverse complement strand
TACTTGGGGATTATAATCACAGTTCGTAGCAAAATTACTACACTGCCAACTAAGTCCCACGGGCAAGGAAACAGAAAGAATGTGAAAATTGGTAAACTCATAGTCCATTGTATCCAATGGCATGAAAAAAGTAACATCTGTACTATATGCTTGGCCAACATTTCCAGTTGGTAAGGTATCTGGATAAATGCCGGTTTGTGTTTGTGAATAATCAATTGTACAAACTTGTGAAAAACCATTGAAAGAAATCAACAATAGTAGAGTAGTGTATAGTTTTTGCATAATTAAACATTGTTTGAAAGTTAAAAATACGATAAAATTCTGATTACCGAAAGAATGTTGTTTTGTAATCGATTCGATTTTGACTTTTATTTGGGTTGTTATTCTTGGGTTTTATTGCTAATTTTGATTCATTCAAAATAAGAATTCATTAATAATAAAAAATAGAAAATATGGCTTTCGAATTATCAAATTTACCATATGCTTATGACGCATTAGAGCCGCATATTGATGCTAGAACAATGGAAATACACCATTCAAAACATCATCAGGCATATACGACAAATCTTAATGCTGCAATTGCAGGAACAGATTTAGAAGGAAAATCAATTGAAGAAATATTAGTTGCATGCAAAGATAAACCAGCTGTTAGAAACAACGGCGGAGGGTTTTGGAATCATAATTTATTCTGGGAAGTGATGGCGCCTAATGCTGGTGGTGAACCAACTGGTGATTTGTCAAATGCAATTAACAGTGCGTTCGGATCATTTGCTGCTTTTAAAGAAGAATTTGCAAAAGCTGGAGCAACTCGTTTTGGTTCAGGTTGGGCATGGTTATGTGTAGAAGGAGGTAAATTGGTTGTATGTTCTACAGCAAATCAAGATAATCCGTTAATGGGTGAAGGTTGTTCAGGAACACCAATCTTAGCAATGGATGTTTGGGAACACGCTTATTATTTAAATTATCAAAATCGCCGTCCAGATTATATGAATGCATTTTTTAATGTGATCAATTGGGATGTTGTTGCGAAGAAATTTGCTGCTGCCATTTAAAATTTAACAAGCATTAATGAAAGAGGATGATTATTCATCCTCTTTTTTTTGTGCCATTATTCGGGTTTTGCGTTACACGTTCAAAATAAGAGATATGAAGAAAGTTGCTATCTATTCCCTGTTGTTGAGCCTTGTAAGTTTTTCAGGAATATTAATGGGGTTCAAACCTACCGAAGAAATTATTGATTTAGAAACAGCGATAACTAATAAGTTAATTGTTGTTGAGTTCGTTTCAAATGGTTCATATTCGGGCGAATCATTGATTATGAAAGTCAGAAATTTGAATTCAAAAAAACTGAATATTAGGATAAAATCAGGAACTTATTTCCGTGCACCAAGTGATTATGAGCAAAATTTATTAATTCCCCAGGAAGATTTTATTGTGTTAGATTCAAAGCAAAGCACTGAAAAAATCCTAAATGGGTATTGTACTAATATGAGTAATGCTGCTCCGAATAAAGATGGTATATTCGTTTTAGAAAAATCATATATCAAAGGATTGGATGATTTTTTAGGTTTAATTAAAGGTAAAAATTTTGAGAGTTACACCTTACAATCAGCCATTTGGGCATTAACAGATCAAGAGCCTGTCTCAAATGTTGACGGAGAAAATTCAGCTGAAATTGATGTTTTGAGAAAAGAACTTTTTAAAATCACAGGTCAAATAGAAACATGGTATAAATCAAGACAAGAATATGCACTATCCGAAGATCGTCAAATCAATACAGAAACATTAGCGATTAATGGAAAATTGAAATTTGAAACAGTAAAAGGTGCGATTATTCATGAAGAAATTTACGACTCAGAAGGTAAGATGCTTTTTAAATTATCAGAATCTGTAGCTAAACTTGGTGGTGAAGTTGCTTATGAATTTAACCTCAAGGTAAAAGGTTGGAAAAAAGGGAATTATGAAATTCGATTAATGGATGGAACCAAATTGGTGAAAACGTTTGAATTTATTGTTTAAAATTAATATTTCCATAAAACCATTTTAAGTCTTGAAATTTCGTGAAAAAGACAGATTAATAGAAGGGGGAGAAGTGGAGTTAAATATCGTTCCTCATTTAACCGTTGGATATATATTAAATAGAAGAATGACAATAGAATAAAACTTGAAATTATTGTCAAATAATCCATTTTAAATCGGATTAGAATTAAGAATGCAGATAGAAATCCTAAATTAATTACTACGACACTTATAATTCTTAATAATTCTACAAGAAAATTGCCTCTAAAAGTTTCTTGGAAAATGAACAAATTCATTTGAGATTTAGACAATAGGTAATAAGCACTTTTTAAAGGAGTTTTAATATGATTTAAAAATTTATTTTCTGTTTTTAATTGAACAGTAGTTTTATTTATGAGTACACTAAATTTATTTTCTTGATATTGAAATTTAGTTGAATTGATCTTGTGTTTTGAATTTAATACCGTTTCATATGCGTTAAGAACTGGTGCCACTTTAGCTTGTAATTGAATTGGAATATTACTTAAAGCTACGTTTACTTTAGAATTGTTTATTGATGAAATTGCGGAATGAAATTGTTCTCCATCTGATTCCCAAATTCTGAATAACTCAGTCATTTTTTCATGACTAGGTCTAAATAATGTTTTATTGTATTTCGAATAAATAGGATGCAAACTAGGCAATTCATTTGAAATAGAAAATGTTCTAATTTGCCAAAGAAGAAAAGGCAAAAATGCTAAAAGAATTAGTAATGTTTGTTTCTTTTCTTTTTTAATAAAAAAATAGACTAAAAACAAAAGTGGAAGCAAGATCAGTTGAGGACGAACTAAAATTAAAAATGCATTAGAAAAGATTATTCCATAAGGTTTTTTAATGGTGTCCATATTAACCAAAGAATATAATGACCAAAGTGTTAAAAATGGTGTAATTCCTTCTGTTAAGGTATAATACATAAATCCACTATACATTGGAAGAAGAGCAAAAACCAAAGTGATACCGATTGTTGTTTTTTCTGAGGAAAGTAATTTAATGCAAATTTTACCTAAAAGTAGAATTGAAAAAAAGAAGCCAATAATCTGAATTCCTTTTAAACCGAGTAAGGCATATTTCCCTAATGTAAATTTAAGAATTAGATAGATTGTTCCATAACCTGGAGGTCGTTGATAAAAACGGGTTAAACCATCAGAATTATCAGCCCAAACTCCCTTCTCTAAATAATTTAATGGGGGTGCAAAATAACTTGCTTCATCAGCAGTCTGAATCATACCATAATGAAATGATTCTGTATTGAATAAGTATGACGTATTTATTTCCTGCCAAATGACAGCTAGAATGGTTCCAACAAAAGATATGAATATCAGTTTTTTGTTGAAACTCACATTAAAAGGGTTAAACCAAACTTGGTAAATTGATTGCCACCACTGATTTAATTTCTGGTGCAATTTTTTTAATTGATTCTTCTAATCCAGCTTTCAACGTCATTAAACTCATCGAGCAATCACTGCAAGCACCAAGCAATCGAACTTTAACAATTCCATCATCTGTAATTTCAACCAATTCCATATCGCCACCATCAGCAACTAAAAACGGACGTAACTCTTCTAATGATAGATTGATTTTTACAGTTAATTCTTCTTTGTTCAATTTCATACTTCTTGTTTCTGTATTACGTTTGGTTTTGCAACTTTCACGTTTTCAACAAAAATACGAACTAATTCATCAAAAGCTTCTGAAGTGGTAGTATTTTCTTGAAATACAGCTGGTTTCCCGACATCTCCCGCTTCACGGACACTTTGAACAAGTGGAATATGGCCCAAAAATGGAACGCTCATACCTTCAGCTAGATTTTTTGCACCATCTCTTCCAAAAATGAAATATTTATTATCTGGCATTTCTGCAGGTGTAAACCAAGACATATTTTCAACAATTCCAATTATTGGAACATTAATAGAATCCATTTTAAACATATTAACACCTCTTCTAGCGTCCGCCAAAGCAACTTCTTGAGGTGTAGAAACGATAACAACACCATCAAGAGGAACTGTTTGAACCAATGATAAATGAATATCACCAGTTCCAGGAGGAAGATCAATCAAAAGATAATCTAATTCCCCCCAATAGGCATCAGTAAACATTTGAGTCAAGGCTTTTGCAGCCATAGGTCCTCTCCAAACAACAGCATTGTCTTTTTCGGTAAAAAAACCAATGGATAAAAGCTTAATCCCATAACTCATTACGGGATTTATTTTTTGTACACCTTCCACATCAATCATTGTAGGTCGTTCATTCACAACGTCAAACATTGTTGGCATGGACGGTCCATAAATATCCGCATCTACAATCCCCACTTTATATCCTGCCTTTGCAAGTCCGCCAGCTAAATTTGCTGTAACGGTTGATTTTCCAACCCCACCCTTTCCAGATGCAATTGCAATTATATGTTTTACTTCAGGTAATATTTTTCGGCGAACCTGTTTTGATTCAGTCGGAATTCCTTTGACAGTACATTGCACAATCGTTTCTTTTCCAAAAACACGTTTTAAATTAAATTCAACAGCTTCTTGCATACGTTTTCTAGAATGCATAGCAGGATTAGAAACGTTAACCGTAAGTGCAATAGATCCATCACTTATTTTTAGTTCTTCAACTAAATTCAATGAAACAATGTCTTTTTTATAATCGGGCTCAAGTATTGAGCCTAGTACTTCTAAAATATTTTCTCTTGTCAAATCCATTAGCTCAAAATTAAGAAAAAAAGAGGTTGTCGCATTGACAACCTCTATTGAGTTTAATATTTTTTAAATAATATGAAAGTAAATCAACTACTATGTTATTTACTTAGCTTAAAAGATTTAATTGATTTTGCCATTAATTCAATAATCATTTTTTCATATCCTTCATCTCGACTTCTTAATTCATAAGAAACACCATTGATGATTTTTTGACCGTAAACGTGGTAAGAATCGTGTTTTACACCAACTTTAGAAGAAGCATTTTTTAATCCTTTTACAATCAATGTACGTTCATAAACAATAAGATCTTTTTCGTCAATTAAGTAGGTGATTTTAAAAATCTCTTGTTTTTTCAGTTCTTTTTTCTTGTATTCTACCATATCGGTATAATCGCCATAATCTTCTATATGAAGACTGAAATTTGGACCAACCGTGATGTCCCAAAGAAAATCACCTTCGACATGAAGGATTTCTGGTTTAGTTGAAGCTCCAATATTTGCAGTTTCATCTGGTAACATTATCGTTGCAGGAATGTTGAATTCTTTTAGGCTTATGCCTTTAAATTCATAATAATCTTCATCTAAATTAAATGCTTTATTTTCAGATTCAACGCTGTTTTCGTTGCTACCACATGAAGAAATGATAAGAACAAAAAAGTAAATTGAAATCGGGAAAATGGATATAAAGCGATTAAATTTATTTTTTTTCATTTGATTTAGACTTTCTAAAAAAATTGCATTGTTTGATACATTACAAATATATAAGTTTTTATATGCTTTTTACAATCAAAATGTGCCAATCTTATTATTTATATCAATAATAAATAGAAATTTAGACGAATAATTGAAAAAAGAAATTAGTGAGAATTAGAATTCAGCTTATCAATTATGTAATCATTACACCCTTTTTTCCTAATACCGGAATTTCTTTCATATTATTTGATGAAATCGTTTCGGGAAGAAATACATATTTTTTATCATACATTATATCATTTACCCAAAAACTTACAAGGTATTCATTTGCTAATCCAAAAACATCCTCCATTATAGGCTCAATTTTAGCAGCTTCATTGGGCAACATAACTTCAAGACAATGCCTTAGTGTTGATGTTTTTACACGTTCTCCTGTATTTGCATTTTCACCATACCCAGTACTTGTAATAATTATTCCTTCCATTATATCATCACGAAGATTTAAGAGATAAACATTAAATATTTCTATATTTTCTTCATTGAAATCTTGCACTACGGCAACACCAACATTTTCAACCTTTGGTCCAAACAATCCTTCTTTCATTCTTAATTTTATCTTACTTTGATGCTAATTTTCTTCCTAAATATAAAAATTTAAAGAAATCCGTTGGATGTCCAATTTTAGCTTCGTATTTTTTGCAGTAAATTTTGTTTTTCTGTTTTTCCTTCGGAATTTCAAAATTTCCACCTCTTTTTAACCCAAGACGCACGATTACCAAATTTTCATTTGGAATTGAAATGATATATTGACCTTTTATTCCCCTACAATAATAGATTGGATTTTTTTCACCTAGATAAGTCCATATATGTAGACCATAACGCTTATTTGGGACATTTTCTTCTGTCGTTAAATTTGGCACGTTATAAATTTCTTTCATATACCACAATGGAATAATTTGTTGTGTTCCGCACTTTCCGTGGTTCAATATCAGTTTACCTAGTCGACCGAAATCTCTTGCTGTTGCATATAAGCAGCAAAATGCTTTTTCATCTCCATTTTCCTTATCTAAACTCCAATAAGCTTCATGCTCAGTTCCAATTCTTTTCCAAATTTTTTCTTGGGTATATTCTGAAACACTTTTCCCAGTTGCTTTTTCAATAATGTACCCCAAGAGTTGAGAATTACCGCTTTGATAATTGAAAGATTTTCCTGGAGGGGTGATTACTTTTTGTCTAGTTACTAATCCATAAAGGTTACTGCCATAATATGACTCAGCATTGTCAGATAAAGGATTTGAAGCACTTTCTTCCCAATCCAAACCAGAAGACATCATTAGTAAATGACGAATTGTAATTTTTTCTTTACCGTGATTACTAAATTCTGGAATGTAATTAAAAACTGGCTCGTCTATACTTTTTATTTCCCCCTCTTCAATTGCAATTCCAATTAATAACGCAACAACCGTTTTAGCAGCAGAAAAAGAATTTGATACAGTATTTATAGCATGTTTATCGAAGTATTTTTCGTAGACAATAGAGTCGCCTTTGAACACTAAGAATGCTCGAGTTTCTATTTCATTCATGAAATTTAAATCAAGAGCAGAAGGCTGATTTTTGTTGAAACCTGAAGATGGAATCCATTGAATAGTTGAATCAGATTTTTCTAGTGTCGTATGTGAGAAAATGTCTAACTCATAAATACTTGGTCCCATTTGTCCTGCTAAATAAGTATGTCGAATGCCTTTGTAAATGTAAAATTTACCTGAAAGAATGATAAAAAGATTTATTATAATGAGTAAAGCCAAAACAGTATATAGAAAAAACCGAATTGCTTTTTTCACGAGGATAAAAATGTTATTTTGGGTAAATGCCATAGGTATATTGGAATTGATCAGCTAACTTTTCTTTCAGGATTGTTGAGACTTTATTCATATCTAGAACAAAACCCAATTCTCTTTGCATGGAAGTTACAGCTTTATCATCAATTCCGCAAGGAATAATGTGAGAAAAATACGAAAGATCGGAATTTACATTGAATCCAATACCGTGCATTGTTACCCATCTTGAACTTTTTACACCCATTGCACAAATTTTTCTTGGATGAGGTGTGTCACTATCAATCCAAACGCCAGTAAGACCTTCGACACGACCACCAACAATTCCAAATTCTTTCAATGTTTCAATGACTGCTTCTTCTAAGAAGCGCATATACTTATGAATGTCGGTGAAAAAATGGTCTAAGTCAAAAATTGGATAAGCAATTAACTGACCGGGACCATGATAAGTTATATCACCGCCACGGTTGATTTTGTAATAGGTGGCATCATGATCAATGAGTCCTTTCTCATTAAGCAAGAGATTGGATTCACTTCCACTTTTTCCAAGCGTGTATACGTGAGGATGTTCACAAAAAAGCAAATAATTTTTTGTAATTAAGCTTGTTGCACCATTTCTAATTTGAATTTTTTCTTCAATGGTTTTCTTGAAAAGTATTTCTTGTTCATCCCAGGCTTCTTTATAATCGATTAAACCAAGGTCTATGAATTGAACAATAGGAAGCATGTACTTATTTGAAGTTGGCTAATTCACCTTTTAAAAAGTCGATCACCTTAATATCCATAATATCAACACCTTTGATCTCTGCCAAATAATATGATGCCCAATCTACAAGATTTATTAAGTACAATGATCGTTGAATTTGTGAGTCACCGATTGCATCTAATTCCATTATTTTGGCTCCTCTCTTTGAAATGATATCTTTAGAAATATCATATCTTTTTTGATTTCTCGGGTTTAAATCTTTTGTATTCATAAATACGACAGCAAATCTGTCATCACCACCTCCCCATCCAACAAGTTCGTTGTGATTCATTTCTGGAATAACATGGTGCCAACACAAAAATTTAGAATTTTCATTGAATTGTTGTCTTGCTCTAATTGCGACACCTTCGTAATTCGGACCGGCATAAAAAATTCCTACTTTGGAATGTAAAAATGCTGCAAGTTCTTTTGCGATTTTATGAATAGAACTAGCTTCTTTGAGCAACAATTTTTGACCTATTTTTATTTCTTCGAGATTATCTTCACCTATAATTCCCAATTGTACAAATATGTTTATTAATTGCACGATTGAAAAGGCAATTGCTGATCTCGGAGGATTTCCACCTGGGACAATTATATGGTCAAAATTTTCCTTTTCACAAAAAGTTTTTAGATCTCCTCCGGAGCAGATACCAATAATGTGAGCGCCCAGCTTATGTGCATCATAAATAGCAGCCAAAGTTTCTTCGGTATTCCCAGAATAAGAGGAACCAATAAGTAATGTGTTCTTATTGACAAACTTAGGTAAAGTATAATCATTCAAAGTGATCACAGGCACCTTGGCTTCATCTTGAATCCATTGAGCTACAATTTTACCTCCTATTCCAGATCCACCCATTCCACATATTACAATATGTTGAATTGTGTTTGTCGGTTGCTTAAACGTTTGTTTGTCAGCAATAGACAAGGCCTCTAATATATTTTGCGGAAATGCGGTAATAAGTTTCTCCATAGTACTCTTGAAATCGTCTGCAAATATAGTTAATAGCCACTTAAAGGCAAGTTTTTGTTTGTATTAAACTTGATTTTTCATAATAATTCAAAAAATGAATTTTCTTTGAAGCTATTATATTCTTTAATTGTAATTTTAAACAAAAAACGAATGAAATCAGTAAAAGCGTCGGAAACCCTTTCAATTTCTACTAAAGTTGTTTTACCAAATGACACGAATACCCTTGGAAATCTTTTTGGTGGTCAATTATTAGCATGGATGGATGTTATAGCGAGTGTTTCAGCTCATAGACATTCAAAGCGTGTTGTTGTAACTGCGGCAGTGAATAATGTTTCTTTCCAAAAACCGATTAATCATGCATCTATCGTTACGTTAGAAGCAAAAGTATCAAGAGCATTTAGCTCATCGATGGAGGTTTTTGTAGATGTTTTTGTGGAAGACCAGGTTACTGGTAAACGTGAAAAATGTAACGAAGCAATTTATACATTTGTTGCTGTTGATCAAAATGGTGGGCCAATTCAAGTTCCAGAATTAATCCCAGAAACAGAAGAAGAAAAAGACCGTTTTGAAGGTGCATTGAGAAGAAAACAATTAAGTTTGATTTTAGCCGGAAAAATGAAGGCAAGTGATGCAACAGAATTGAAAAAATTGTTTTTGGAGGATTAAACTTTAATAAAGTAAAAAGTAAGAAAAGCGTAGCTTTGATAAAATCAAGCGTTAGTGCAGATTATCAAGTAAAAAGTAAAAAGTGTGATTCACAAGAACCAAATTACTTTTACTTTTTTCCTTATTTTAATCAAATTATTTCATTGACGCCTACTGGTAGAATTTGTTTTAAATGTTGTTCAGTCTGGTATTTATTAAAGTTCCCCCATGTTGGAGCAGTCGTAAGTTTGTGACCGACCATTAAATCCAAACAAACATTTTCGTCTTTGTACTTTTCGGTTAATACAGCGAGAATTTTAAAGAAAAATTCATCGAGCATTACACTATTTTCAAATGCTTTGCTAAAAGCTGTTAACTGCAGCAAATCCAATATTTCTTTCTTTTCAACTTCGTTTATTTCAGTTAAATAACCGTATTTCAAGGTTTTATAAACCAAACTATTCCAAACAATACTGTCGTGTCCCCAAGTTACATTTGGCAGGTTTAAGGAATGCTCGCAAATCAAAAGAATTGCAACAAGTACATCATTCAAATATTCTGCTGGAAATTCATCAAAGCTTCTTATTTCAAAACCACTTTGGTACATTTTTTCCTGGTTAAAATCTAGACCAACCTCTGATAAAAACTCATATTCTGATTCTTTTTCAATCTGATCACGCCACCAAATATTTTCTTCCTTTTCAAACTTTAACAATTTTCTAAAGTCTTCAACTTTGTAAGTTAGAATTTTTCCATTTGGCATTGATTTGTTGTAAGTACCAACTCCAATGTATCGGGACATAGCACTTCGCATCGAACCTAATGTGAAGTTTTTGTCTAAGTTACACTTTGAACTAATCACTCCCATAATATCTGGATTTCCTAAAGTTGCTATAAAAAATGGCTCAAACCATTGTAATAAATAAATAGCATTCGAATGTGTTGCCTGGAATTGTGTGTAATCAACAATCCTACTATTTCCTGTTAATGTTGGTAACGTAATATGAAAATGGTACGTCCCATTGTTAAACAAAACAAGGTTTTCTTGATTAGACATAAATTTATTGATTCCAATGTTGTAATCTGGGAATCTTAATTTTTCTGTAAAAACTGAAGACTCATTCAATTTATCAAGAAATAATTTTTTAGTCGTTTTTAATTCATTACAAGATTCAATTATTGTCCTGTTTTGAAAATACATTGTAACAAATTCGATCGAATCACCATCAAAATTGACAGAGCCCATTGGGTTATTTTTGCGAGTTAAGATGCTACGAATATTGTATGGTTGGTCTTTTAGAAAAAGATCCAGAATTGTTTCTCCAAGAAATTCAGGATTGTCCAGTTGTGTTGAATTGGTTGCTGTTTCGCCAACGGACTCTATAATTGGCAAAGTTTTATGGTTGTAGTTAATGTCAAGCTTGTCAAGTGAATGACTATTGATCATTCGACTGACTTTATAATTTTCATTTTTATCGAAAGCTGTTTTTAGTATAGAACTTAAAGCTCCATCTTTATAACATTTTCTATAATCAATACTATATCTATCACAACCTATTTTCTCTTGTATAAATTCACCAGAAACTATCAAGGATTCCTCGAATTGTAGATAGGTTTCATTTTCTAACCCAATTCCCCAATAATAGTTATTTAACTGGTTTTCTTTCATTTATACTTTTTTCTTTTTTATGGAGCAAACGCATCTCAAGCATTCCCTCAAGAGATTGATAATTGTAAAATATTGGAATTATAGTTTTATTCAGAAATTTCTCATCTGAAAAGACAGATTGGAAATAAAAATAGAATATATAAGAAAATATAAATTTTATTTTTTCTAAAGCACAAAAGTACTATTTTTTTAATAATATCGGCAAGATTTAAAAAGGCGATTATTTAGGGATGGTAATACAAAACATATGAAGAGTACAAATCATCATTCCACCAATCTTTTTTGATTTCTGAAAAGTAGTTATGATTCAATTTACCAGCTTGAGATTGCAAAGGGTATAAGGTTTCACCATTTATCCTGTGCGCTTTATTTTTATCACATTCAGGAATAACAGGAACGATATGTCCTGACAATCCTTTTTCTTTTCGTTTGGCACAAATTATTCCAACACCACCGTTGTTATTAACTAAGTTTTGAATTTCTTCAATGGTATAGAGTCTTTTCCAGCCAAAACTTGCACCCCATTTTAAAAACCAATCGTGAATAGCGCTAGAATAAATATGATCTACGGTTTCGCCAAAAATTGCTTCAACTTCTTCACCATCTAAAACCTTTTCAAGTGCTTCATCTGTCCACCAAACAGTTGGTAAATAGACTCTCGAAAAATAACAATAGTCAAAACTGTAAACATTGCAATACGTATCTTCAATCGTTCTTTTGTACCTGAGATTTCCTTCAACATTCAACTTTTCAATCAGCTTTGTGATACTAGCCTTTTTTGAAGCAAGATTCGTCATGTCTCTAAACGAAATACTGGAATCACTCATTGGAGTGTACTTCATGATTTGAGAATCTAAACGCGATTCAGGATCTGATAATAATTCGGCTTTTTTAATGCGAGGATCTGGGATTGTATCTTCTACTAGAGGCTCAAATTCAATTGTCATAGTATCATTGTTCATTTTAGCTGTCTTGAAATAACAGTTAAAAGTAATGAATATGATTTGAGCTTTTTGGTAGCCTTTTATTACTTATTAACATTGTTTTCAAGATAATTTCATAAAAAGCAAACAAACCTTCGACAAACAAAAACGGCTAAATCAAAAGAGATTCAGCCGTTTTTAAAACTTTAACTTTTTCTATTCCTTAATAAGCTTTCTTGTAATAGTGCCGTTTTCACTTTCAATCTTCACCAAATATATGCCACTTTTCAACTTTTCCAAAATGATTTGAGAATGAAAATTTTCTGCATGAACCAATTCTCCAGTCATTGAAAAGATCTTGATATGTGCGTTTTCAACCATTAATTCTTCCGTGTTTTTGAAATTCAATTCGTTCGTTACTGGATTTGGGAATATTTCAAGTTTATCCGAACTCAATTCATTTGTTGAGATCCCTAAAGAAGTCCAATCTTGGTTTACAACAATATAACCGTTGTCTCCAATTCCAAATGCTATCGTATCACTATGTGAAGAAATGTCATTTATTTGAAAATCTACTATTGCATAATTCCAAGAGATACCGTCACCTGGGCTATCGAAAATGACCCCACTTGTCATTGAAGATGAATTACCTCCAGAATATACTGTTCCATCACCTGATTGATGCAAAGACATGAAATCAGGATATAAAAAAGTTGCTGAATTAATATCTTCTTCCCAAGTCAAACCACCATCAAATGAAATGTACAACCCAAAGCCAGTATTTGATGATTCATAACCAGCATAAGCAAGGGTCGAATTAATTATTATAACTGAAGTCAAAGGATTCATCTCAAGTGAAGCAGGAATAGTATCCCAGTTTTGACCTCCATCAATTGTACGTAAAATATATCCACTTCTGCTTGCCGCAAGGCCATTATTAGCGTCGAAAAAATCAATATCAACAACACTATTTTGTGCATCCCAAGTTGAAGTATTAACAGTTGCAGAGGTCCAACTTCCAGCAATTAATTGATCTATAAGCTCTCCTTGAAAACATCCAGCTCCACCAATAAAACCATTGTTTTCATCAAAAAAGTACATTCCTTGATTATAACAGGTATTCAAACCAGTGATTGCTGTCCACGTTGTTCCTCCATTGATAGTTTTAAAACTTCCTGAGTAAGGTCCAACAGTCATGAATCCGATATTTTCTGTAACGAAATCGAGGTTTACGATATGCTCACCACCCGGCATATAGGTAACGCCTGAATAATTCAATTCATTCCAAGTCTGACCGCCATCAACTGTTTTTAAAAGAATGCTATCGTTTCCACCGATGTAACCAATTGTTGCAGAAGGGAAATCTATTGTATTTAATTTTTTTGTAGTTCCAGAAGTTACTTGAAACCAATTTTGTGCTTGGCATGTTGATCCAATCAACATTAACAACCCAGCTAGTATAATTTTTTTTTTCATCATCTTGTGTTTTAAGTATGAATCAAAATTACACCATCAATGAATCTTGGACAATGTACAATTCATCTTTATTCGTGTACATTTTTAAAATCGGATGGTGAAAGCCCTGTTTGTGTTTTAAAAAACTTACTGAAATGCGCTGGATCCTGAAAATTTAATTCATAAGCCACTTCTTTTGCTGGAATTCCGGTGTTCAATAAGCGTTTTGCTTCAAGAATAAGTTGTTTGTAAATAAGAGTACTAACTGTTTCTCCAGTTCGTTGATGAAGAATTTCATTCAGTTGTTTTTCAGTAATATTCAAGATTGAAGCGTAATCTTTTACCTTTTTTAATGTTTTATATTCCTTGTTTAACAGTCTTCTGAAGCTTGTATAAACGTCATTGTTTTTTAAATCATTATCTGAATGGGCACTTTTTTTAGATCTCAAACAGTGAAGAATTATATGAAATAGATGATTGAGAACGATTAGATTTTTGAAAGGTTCTTTAGAATTATATTCCTGCCACGCTTTTTCGACATTTAATATAAGTTCATCTTTAAACGCTGAATCAAAGTGATAATTTGGGGCAAATTCTGTTACTTCTAAACAAATATGATCGAAGAGTAAGTTTTCTATTTCTTTAGAGTGATCAAATAAATTCAGTTCAAATATGAAAACATAACCACTGGAATCTAGTTCTCTTTTTACCTGGTGAACTTGTCCCGGTGCAACAATATGAATGGAATTGTCAAGAATTGGAAATTCTACAAAGTCGATTAAATGATTTCCACCACCTTTTAGAAATACAAAAAACTCAAAATAATTGTGTCGATGAGCTTCACTCGAATCATAATGAGTAAGTGTCACTAATTGATTCATTTTAAGTTCTTTTTTATGAACTTCGGCAATGTCGTGAATAGGAATCATTTCTAAATCTTTTAGAATCAGTTTCTAAAATAGGAATAAATTCTGAAAGGGGTTATTGAATCTTGGCAAGGATATCTTCACTGATTGCTTTGGAATCCTGTAAATTCATACAATTAAAGTGACCTTTGGGACATTTTTGAAAACCAATTTTGGAACAAGGTCGGCAGTTCAATCCTTTTATTTCGTGAATTGAAAACAATTCAGCATTTTCTGGAAAATAAGGATACATCCCTAATTCTGGAACGGTATTTCCCCAAACACTTATTGTTGGAATTTGAAAGCAGGAAGCAATGTGCATCATTCCGGTATCATTTGTCAATAATACACATGATTGTTTCACAATGCTTGC
>VFKM01000126.1 GCA_009885545.1 Flavobacteriales bacterium | reverse complement strand
TACATTACGAAAGGAGGTCCTGATGGTGGTGATGGTGGACGTGGAGGGCATATTATTGTTCGAGGTAATAAACAACTCTGGACATTACTTCATTTGAAATTCAAAAAACACATTAAAGCTGGACATGGTGGTCACGGTTCTGGGAATCTACAAACTGGTGGTCAAGGACAAGATCAATACATTGATGTCCCTCTAGGAACAATTGCAAAAGATTTAGAAACAGGTGAAGAATTGTTTGAAATTACGGAAGAAGGGGAAGAACGAATTTTACAACCTGGGGGACGTGGAGGATTAGGAAATAATCAATTCAAATCACCGACAAATCAAACGCCTCGTTTTGCGCAACCAGGAGAAGAATCTAAAGAAGGCTGGAAAATCCTTGAATTGAAAGTTTTAGCTGATGTTGGGTTAGTCGGTTTTCCAAATGCTGGAAAAAGCACTTTGCTTTCAGTGGTTAGCGCTGCAAAACCTGAGATCGCTAATTATCCATTTACAACCCTTCGTCCAAATCTTGGAATCGTAAATTATAGAGATTATCGTTCATTCATTATGGCTGATATTCCTGGAATTATTGAAGGTGCTTCACAGGGGAAAGGACTCGGTTTACGTTTCTTAAGACATATTGAAAGAAATTCGTTATTACTTTTTATGGTTCCATGTGATGCCGATGATATTCACAAGGAATATAAGATTTTGTTGAATGAATTGAAACAATACAATCCTGAATTGATGCACAAAGATCGGTTGTTGGCAATCACAAAATCTGATATGATTGACGATGAATTAATGGAGGCACTCAAAAAAGATTTACCTAAAATCCCATATATTTTTATTTCATCTGTCGCCCAACAAGGTTTAACAGAGTTAAAAGATATGATTTGGGAACGTCTAAACAATGATTGAGTATTTTGAGGAAATAGATCGTCAAATTGTTCTTGCCATAAATAGTTGGCATTCTCCTCTTTTGGATGAAGTGATGTGGTGGATTTCTGCAAGAATAACTTGGATTCCCCTTTATATTTTTATCTTAATTCTAGCTTTTAAAAAATTGACGAAAGAGCATTTTGTTTTCTTTGTATTGTTTGCTATAATTGCAGTAATTATAACTGATTTAGTCTCAGTTCATTTATTCAAAAATGTATTTTTACGTTATAGACCATCGCACAATCTACTATTGTCTAATCAACTGCATTATTATCAAATTTCCCAAGGTAATTTTTATAAAGGCGGTGAATATGGATTTATTTCTTCACATGCCGCAAACTTTTTTGCGATAGCAACGGCTTCATTTTTAGTGCTTAAAAAAGCGTATTCAAAATTAAAATGGTTACTATTATTCGCAGGAATTATTATATGTTTCAGTAGAATTTATTTAGGTGTTCATTATTTATCTGATGTGATTGTCGGAGGAGCAATTGGTTCCTTAATTGCATTTTTACTCTATAAGTTTTGGTATTTTAGATTAACTTCATCTGAAAAATAATAAATGAATTTAGTTTTAATATTTATTGGAGGAGGATTAGGAAGTCTTTTGAGATATTTGATTGGAATTATTTCGTTGAAATTTTGGCCAAATACATTTCCTGTTGGGACATTAATTACGAATTTTCTTGCTTGTTTATTGTTAGGAGTTATCGTTTACGGTTTATCTGATAAGATGAGTCAATATGATTGGATAAAACCACTTTTACTCATTGGTTTTTGTGGTGGATTTAGCACTTTTAGCACCTTCAGTCACGAAACTGTTCAATTGATAAATTCAGGTAATTTAACTTTGGCTATCTTGAATATCTTTCTTTCCCTTTTGACAGGAATTGCGATAATTCTTTTCTTGAGTTCAACGATTAAATAAAGTCCTTAAGCAATTGGAATAAGTGCATGGATTTTATCCAATAATTCTGTTCTTTTAGAAACAATCTTCGAAAGATCCATTTTCCCAACAATACCTTTTTCTTTAAAACGAACAAAATTTATCCACCACATATAAGCTGACAATCCAAAAAGGCCAATTAATGCATAGTACAGAAATCCCAGTAAATAACTTGGGAAAATAAAATAATGAAACAAAAAGATGACAGGAATATTTATTAATCCCATAAAGATCATTCCTAAAACCAACTTAACTGAAGCCCAAAAAACTGGACGTTTAAATGTTTTTTCCACAAATCGTTTCACAATAAAATAAGGGACACTACAATGTAAGAAACCAAGTATTCCTATAGGAAATAAGCAAATTAATTTCATCAGTTCTTTCGTACGATTTATAGAGCCTGTTTCGCTTATTTCATACACATAATTTTCATTCACTTTTATTTTTCTTATAAGCGAAAAATATCGTTCCATTTCATCTTTTAACCCTTGAAGATTTTCTAATTGCTCTTCTTTTTGTTCATTTAGCCAATTTGCGAGTTTCTTTGAATACTTCCAACGCTCTATCAGTGGAATTTTAGTATTACTATGTTTGGCATTCATTCCTTTTCTAGTCAATTTCATAATGTTTTCATGAAAATTTAACCAATTTTTATCCTCAACATGGGTGATTTGTTCTTGCATCAAGGCTTCAATCTTTTTAGTAAGTTCATTGATAACCTTATTAGGATTCTCTTCGAATTGTTCCTTGTAGTCGTTCAAACAAATCTTGTCTGATGTGGCAATTAATACATCACTGCGCATTTCATTCGGGTCAGAATAATTGCACCCAACAGCAGCTATGTATATTTTTTCTTCCCAATTAATGGCTTCCAAAGTGATAAACCCAATTCTTACGGCTCCTTTTTTTACAGGCTTTAATCTTCTAATAAATACATCATCAGTAAATCCTTCACCGAAAACCAAAAGGTTTCTGCCGCCTTTCAGTATTTTGATACAAGTCGCAAAAGCTTTTTCATTTTCATTTTTTGTGTTCAAACCGTCATGTTGTCGATAAATCGGAAGACTATGTGCTGCCCACAATACAGGTCGTGAAATAGGTGTGAATACATCAGATCGAGTCATGAAAAAAACGATAGGCGAATTGTATGATGCTACAACTAGTGGATCCATAAAAGATGCACAATGGTTACTTACATATATTGTTCGACCTAAATAACCTTTAGGTGAATTTACTGTTTTTGTGCGCGGGTAGAAAAGTAAAAGAGCGTATTTCTGTATGACAAAAAGCAGTGCATATAAAGGTCTCATTTTGGATATTTTTAAATTAAAGTTTTTCTGTTTCTTTAGACTTATCCTTTAATTCCTTGTCAATATTTCTGTTTTTCCCCATATAAAAACCTAATTGAATTTCATGAGTTGAAGATCCCGCTGTTCTAATCTTGCCAATAGATTGTTCAAATGCATAACTCATATAAAAGTTCTTTATTAAGTTTGCTCCAACTTGAAAAATCAAACTGTTATTCGTGCGAAATTGAACGCCAAACCAACTGCTATTTTTATACAATAATCGTGTGCCAAGGTCAATAGAAACTGGACTGTTTTCCGTCATTTTTGTCACAATAGAAGGTTCTATAGCGATATCACCTGATGTAATTTTATATTTCGCTATCATAAAAAAGTGCCTGTTGAAATTATTCCCAGTAACAATTTGATTCAATTCAACTTTGCTATTTAGGACTTGAGTCCCGCTAATTCCCAAAAATAATTTTTCATTATAAACGACAAATCCAGCTTGAGCATCTCCAAGGTTTTGTGTTGCGGTATTTCCTTGAAATTGATCATAAACATCATCATTTTGTTGGCTTAAAATTACCTTTGAATCGTTTATTCTAAAATTGCTATATCCCAAGCCTATCCCAAGTCCAAAATTCAATTTTCGGGTCAGGGGCAAATGATATGCATAACTTGCTTGAATGGATGTTTTTGAGAATGGACCAATCGCATCGTTCCATATTTTACCTCCGATAACATGTTTTCGTTTAGCAATAGTGATTTCCGGATTTTGAAATAATTTTTCATTTCTCACATTGAATTCACTCAATGGTTTCCCAGAAGTTTTCCCGATTTTTAATTGACTATTTCCTGAAATCAAAACAGTATTTGGTCCTCCATCATATCCAACCCATTGCATTCGTGTAGAAGCTTCAAAATGCATGATATCAGACAATCCCCCAGCTGCTGGGTTTAATAAATATGGATTGTTTACTGTATTTGCAAATTGATATTCTTGCTGAGATATTGAGCTAAAAACTATCATACAATTTATGATAATCAAGCTTATAAATTTTGTGTAATTTCTCATCTTATCTATGTTAATGTATAATACTAATTGGACCATTAAACACCGTTGATTCATCATCATTCAACTCTATCTTATAGAAGTATGTACCCATAGGTAATTCTTCTCCTTTAAAAGTTCCATTCCAAGGATCCTCATAACCGGTAGATTCAAAAACAATCGATCCATATCTGTTAAAAATCACAACATAACAATTCGGATAAACTTGCTCTAAATAATTAATTACAAATAAATCATTTTTACCATCTAGATTTGGGGTAATAACAGTCGGGAAAATAGGATTAAAATCTTCACAAAGAGAAGTGACGATTGTTATTGTGTCAGTTGTAGTAGGACATACATCATGTTCCAAATTATAGATTAGTGTATTTGAACCTATACCTAAATTTTCTACTGTTGGACTTGGTGAATTGAAATCTGAGATGTTTCCAGAACCAGAGATGAACACCCACGTTGCAGTTTGATCAACTGCTGGAATAGTTGCGTTAAGCTCAAATACTAGATTTTCCAAACATAGAGCGGTGTCTTGTTCGTTAATGCTAGCTATTGAAGAGGAATATAGTTGCATTGTATCAGAAGTCGAAGGGCAAGAACCACTTGTAATTAACCAGATAAATTGATTCCACCCTGGGGCTAAATTACTAACTGAGCTTGTAGCAAGATTAATATCATTAATTGTTGCTCCTAGATTTGTACTCCAAGTCCCAACACCATATAACGGAACATTAGCTGATAAGTCGAATGTTAAAGAATTACACGCATAAACGGTATCTAAAGTACTTGCAGCTAATGGCGTTTGTGAAACTATGACAACTATGGTATCGCTAGTTGAACCACAATCTGCAGTTGAGATTGTCCATACAAAAACATTTGTTCCATAGTCTAAATTGTTGACACCAGTTAAATTTGCAAATTGGTTATTAAAATTACCCCCTCCACTTAACAAAGTCCATTCACCAGTTCCACTTGTAGCTGGTAAAGCTTCAATTACAGAACTTGTTATATCACACAAAGAAATCGTATCTATGGCAATTGATGCAATTGATGGAAAACTCAAAACTTCGACTTGAAAAAAGCATGTAAGCATATTAGACGAAGAGTCCTCCACAGTGTAACTTAGTGTTGTAATTCCAATTGGAAAAATATCACCAGAGCTTAAGCCAGTAACATCAGTTTGAGTTAAGAAGGCAAAACAGTTATCATTAAATGTAGGATCAAGGTAGTTGACTAAAGGGTTGCAGGTACTAATGTTTGAAGGACAAGTAATCGTAGGTGCGACACTTTCTATAACTGTAAGATTAAAAGAGCATTGAGCAAGATTTCCTCCGGCATCCATCACCTCCAATTGTATTAGTTGCGTTCCAGCTTGAATAATCGTTCCAGGCGCTGGAGTTTGAGTAATTGAATATCCAGGACAATTATCTAGGACTAGAGCGGTCGATGCAAAATTTGTTAACGTGAAATCGCAATTTACACCATTATTAATCGGAGTTGGAGTAGGGCAAGTGATAACTGGAACCTCTATATCTATGGGAGTCATCATCGTAATGCATGTTGAACTATTTCCGTTTTGATCAGTCAAAGTTATTAATACTGCTGTTAATCCTATTGACAAAGTTCCTGCTAGTGGATTTTGAGTAATTACCATATTAGCAAGGCTACTACAATTGTCTGACCCTACAATTGAACTACTTAAATCTGGAATATTATATTGACAACTTGAATTTATAGCGATGTTAGTTGTTGATGGACAAGTTATTACTGGATCAATATTGTCAATAACAACAGCAAAGAATGTACAAGTTGCTACATTGCTTAATGCATCAGTAATTGTCATTGTGATTTGCGTATTCCCATTGATTGTTGAGCCGGCAATCGGTGATTGAGTTATTGATAATTGGGCTAAGGACGAACAATTGTCACTTGCAACGACTAAAGAAGTATAATCAGCTATAGTACCTGAACAATTGACATCAACATTCACTGATTGAGCTAGTGGACATACTACTGTCGGGATTATTTGATCTTCAACTGTTAATTGATAATTGCAAGTAGCTGTATTTCCGACTAAATCACTTACTGTTATTGAAATCATATTTGAACCAACTGGCAACGCAGCTCCAATTGTCGGAGATTGACTAAAAGTTAAGGATGCTAAAGAAGTACAGTTGTCAGAAACTACAGCTAATGAAGAAACATTTGGCAAAACATATGTGCACCCAACATTAGTACTAATCGTTGAATTACTAGGACAAGTAATTGATGGGTTAGTTACATCTATTGGCGTAACTGTAAATGCACAAGTTCCAATGTTCCCAGACTCATCAGTTCCAGTCATCGTAATAGTTGTTACACCATTAATTGTTGTCGTCGCAATCGGGGATTGAGAATAAACAACATCTGTAACGAAGAAACAGTTTTCAATATTAGAAGTTAAGGGGATATAATCTGGCAACGTAGCAAAGCAGCTAGCATTCATATTGATAGTTTGATTGGAAGGGCAAACAAGTTGTGGACGAATAGTATCAATTACAGTTTGAATAAAACTGCATGATTTTGAATTTCCAGCCTGATCGATTGCTGTTAATGTTATTGTTTGATTAGTAGATGTTAATGTGCCGCCAACTGGAACTTGCGTAAATGTCATTAAAGCAGCAGAAGAAGTGCAGTTGTCCGTCCAACTCAAAGTTGAAGTAAAATCAGGAATTGCCGTTTCACAAGAAGCATTTAAATACCTCAATGAAGGTACTGGACAAATGACATTCGGTTTAATCGTGTCAATTAAATTAACTGTAAAAACACAAGTTTGAGGCGTGTTTGGGATGCCGTTTGAAACTGTTAACGTAACAATTTGATTGGCAGAAATAATTGTTCCATTAACCGGAGATTGACTGATGGTCATTAATGCATTCGAAACACAGTTATCATCAATTACAGCTAAACTGGTGTAGTCAATTATACTTGCTTGACAACTATTATTAGCATATAATTGTTGAGTTGATGGGCAAATAATTGTAGGAACAATTGTATCAATGGTAGTTGTGTTAAATAAGCAAGTTGCAAAATTTCCAGATGCATCAGTAACAGTAATTGTCACAGGTGTAACAATGTTTTGACCACTTATAACTTGTCCAACTGGTGGGTTTTGAGTGAATGTTAATGATCCAGAACAATTGTCAGTTGCTGCAGCACTTGTCATATAATTGGCAATTAAACCTTCGCAATTATTATTCACATAAATTGCTGTTGCCGGAGGGCAAATAATGAAAGCAGGATTAATGTCGTCAATTATATTCAATGTAAAATTACACTGTGCTGTATTTCCAGCTTCGTCCATAGCGGTTAATGTTACCGTTAAAGAATTACCAGGAGAAACTGGGATTATTGAAAATTCTAATGGCGTTTGAGTTACCAAAATATTAACTGAATCAGTGCAGTTATCTGAAAGTAAAACCATCCCCTTTGTATAGTCGTCTGCAAAAGCAATACACGAGGCATTTACTTGTTGTGTGATACTAAGAGGACAGGTAATTGATGGATCTACAGTATCCGTTCCAGTTACTACGAAATTGTCAATTGCAATAGGAAAACCATTGATTACTGCATTATCATATGTGAATCTTACTCCTAGTAAAAAAGTAGAAAAGTTTAAACTTGACGGTAGACTAATGGTTGTTGTTGTCCATGAAGCAGACATAGTTAAACTAGAACCTACAGTAATCCATGAGGCTCCACCGTCGTTACTATACACTAATTCAGCATAATCTTGCGTTAAAACCCCTTCGATTCTATAATCGAACGTAACCTGTAAATTAGAAGCACAATTCCCGACGATAGTTGTATAACCTACTGTTTGTTTTATTCCTGATGCTGAATTGGTGTAAGAATATTGATCTTGATTTCCAATTCCACAACCTGGCCCAACACCGCCTTCAGAAATATAAAAAGAATTAATTCCAGCAGGATCGCTAGGGCCATTTCCAGGACATGAACTTTTTCTCCATTCGTTTGGTGTTAAATCACCAGCTACTAACCAATCGACAAATGGAGGTTCAAAATCGGCAGAATAGAGTGTGGCTTGTCCTTTTGCAGATAATGCAAACAAAACAATTGAGGTTATAATCAAATAGCGCAACATATTTTGTAATTATGTGGTTTCCTTTTTTTTATGTTCGCAAAGATATAAAAGGGAACTGTTTAATTCTTATTTAGATAGTGGAGCTTTTCAACAATTGAAGCCTAATTACATATATTTATGTGCATAATTCATTTAACTTAGCTAAAAATGTCATTTGTAATTCAAAGGTTCTGATATGAATGAAATTTGTGTCATGTCTGAATTCAACAATTCTAGTGCTAATAACTTTTTACTTATCAAAGATAAACCGAATGTTTTACTGTTAATTTCGTGAAAACTTAAAGTATGAAAACGGTAGGTATTTTTTGTGGTGGATTTTCATCAGAATGGGAAATTTCCTTAAAAAGCGCACAAACTATTCAAGATAATTTTCCAAAAGAATTTTCAACAGTAAGAATTATTGTTGGAAGAGAAAATTGGAACGTTTCTATTGGTGAAGAATTATTTCCATTTGATTTGAATACGATGACTTTTAATAATGGAAATCAAACAAAAATTGATATCGGAGTAGTATATATTCATGGAGATCCAGGAGAAAATGGCAAGATTCAAGCTCTGTTGGAAATGCAAAACATTCCGTATTTAAATTCAGGACCTTTGGCATCGGCCTTGTCTTTTGACAAATGGTACTGCAACCAATTTTTGAAAGGATTTGGAATTAACGTTGCCAAGTCCTTATTCTTAATGGATGTAAATCAGTTATCTACCGAAGATATTATTAAAGAACTAGGTTTACCTGTTTTTGTGAAACCTTCTGATTCTGGTTCCAGTTATGGAATTTCCAAAGTAAAAGTAGTTGAGGAAATGTTACCTGCTTTAAACAAAGCGTTTAAAGAGGGTCGAACAGTTGTTGTTGAATCGTTTTTGGATGGAATTGAAGTAACATGTGGTGTGTATCGCAAAACGAATGGTGTTTTTGCATTACCTCTGACGGAAATTGCCTCTGAAAATGAGTTTTTCGATTATGAAGCGAAGTATTTAGGAAAATCACAAGAAATTACTCCTGCTCGTGTAACGGATGAGGTAAGATCGGATGTTCAAAAACAAGCTAAATTTATTTATGAATTGATGCAATTAAAATCAATTGCACGTATTGATTTTATGATTGTCAATGGTGTTCCAAATGTGATTGAAGTAAACACAACTCCAGGATTTTCTTCGGCAAGTATTGTCCCTCAAATGATTAAATGTGATGGAGGAAATATTCACGATTTTTGGAAAGAAATAATAGAGGTCGAATTAAAAAACAGCTAAAGCATTTAATACTTTTTCCATTTTTTCTACTGTTGAATTACTAGTATTGTTGAAATTACTAATGGTAATTGCAAATGCTATTTTTTTTCCTGATGTAGAATTCACATATCCGGCATAAGATTTTATACGATCCATTGTTCCACTTTTTGCAATAATCCGACCTTCTCCAAGTTGGTCTTTACATAATCCACTGATCGTTCCAGACTTCCCTGCAACAGGAAGAGTTGCGTAATAGATCGAATTATTTTTAGACAATGACATTGCCTTTAATAGATTGCAAAAGTGCGCAGCAGAAATTGCATTTGTGCGAGAAAGGCCGCTTCCATCAGTTAAGTTTAATCCATTAAAACTAAATTTTTCAGACCAATATTTTTCGATCTGTTGCAATCCTACTTCTGAACTACCGTTTCCAGTCATTTTGTAACCTACCAGGCAAACAAGTTGTTCAGCAAATAAATTAATACTTTTCATATTTGTCAAAGTAGCTATTTCTGCTATTTTTTGCCCTTTGTGCGTATAAATTAATTTGTAATTGGTTTGGTAACGATTTTTAATTCCTAGATTTTTTTGTCTTACTGATTGAGCACCTTCCTTCACTGTTATTCCAATTAAATTTAACTGCTGAGTTAATTCAAAAGCCAATTGGAATTCAGGATCTGGTAAACTACCTTTTACTTCAAAAGAAGCTTGATTTAACGGTAAAGACCCATTAGAAAAACGATCGAGCGAATATGGACCACCAAAAATGTAAGAGTGATCGCCTGAAACTTTCTCAGAAGTTATGTAATTGTGAAAAACTAAATTTTGAACAGTAGGGAAAGTTGAGAGAAGTTCAGTTTTCGCACCTGAATAACTACCCGTCTTAAAGTTAAATTTTAACATGTTATCAAATACACATATTCCAGAAGGTCCAGCTCCATAATAGTTTCCCATATCTGACCAATTCCAACCTTCTGGAACGCCTAAATATCCAAATTCAGAACCGTCACCATATACTCCGCCAATGATTGTTTTTATACCTAATTTCTTTAGTGTATCAGCCCACACTTTAAGGAAATCTTTTTGGTGACTTTCAGTGTGAAAATACTTGCTACCTAATGACATATCACCTCCTCCTCTAATCCATATATTTCCATTTAATGTGCCGTCTTCTTCAATCGTTCCATCAATGTATAATCTTGTTTCAGGACGGTAATCAGCTCCTAATATTTCGAGAGCAGAAGCAGTTGAAAAGAGTTTACCAGTTGAAGCAGTTGTTAATGATAAATTAGGATTATGAGCAGCTATTTGAACACCAGATGTAAGGTCAACAGCTTGAAATGAAATTCCAGCGTTTAAAAATTCTGGAGAATTCGCAAGTGAATTAACTGCATTTTGAACAGCATTTTGCGCTATAATAATATTTAAACTAATCAAACAGTTAAATAATATGAGTAATCTTAGTATCTTCATCCCATAGAAATTTAAGTAAAAGTCATCATTCTCGTTATTTGTTTTTCGCGTTTTTAGAAAAATTTTCAACATTAATTAGAAGGAAACAATTATTTAGTGATTTTGGAGTTAATTAAAGTCAAAAACAAAGCCATTTTTGATAAATCAGATGGAATCGAAAAAAAAAATCAAAATACTCCGAATTATAAACCGATTCAATATTGGCGGGCCAACATATAATGCTACTTTTTTAACGAGGTTTATTTCAGATGATTTTGAAACACTTTTGGTTGGTGGACTACCTGATGAAGGAGAAGCAGATTCCTTACACGTTTTGAATGAATACGGTGTCAAACCTTTATTGATTGATGAAATGAAACGTTCACCAAGTTTTCAAAACGATCGAAAAGCATTTTTACGTTTAAAAGAAATAATCAAAGAATTTCAACCTGACATTGTGCATACGCATGCTTCAAAAGCTGGAGCATTAGGTCGAAAAGCTGCCTTGAGTTGTAAAGTCCCAATAATTGTACATACTTTTCATGGCCATGTTTTTCATTCTTATTTTGGTAAAGTAAAAACGACGTTATTTAAAATAATTGAACGCCGGTTAGCGAAAAAATCAACAGGCATAATTGCAATTTCTGATTTACAAAAAAAGGAACTTGCAAATGATCATAGAATTTGTAAAGAAAATAAAATCGAAGTTATTCCTTTGGGCTTTGATCTTAAAAAATTCAATGATGATTTAGAAGAGAACAGGGGAGTAACAAGGGCAAAATATGCGATAGAAACAGATGAAATTGCTGTTAGCATTGTAGGTAGGTTAGCACCAATAAAAAATCACCAATTTTTTCTTGATGTAATTCAAGAAATTTCTAGTCGAAGTACTAAAAAAATAGCCGTTTTTATTGTTGGCGATGGATCAGAAAGGGAAGTCATCGAAAAAAGAATTGAACAGATGTCTATAAGCACTAATGTTCGGATTGAAATGACCTCATGGATAAAAGAAATAGGAATTTTTAATGCTGGAATGGATATTATGTGTTTAACCTCTGATAATGAAGGAACACCAGTGAGCTTGATTGAAGCACAAGCTGCCTGTATTCCTGTTATAACAACAGATGTTGGAGGTGTTAGAGATATTGTTCAAGAAGGTGAAACTGGCTTTGTTGTGCCCAAAGGATCGATTGAGAAATATGCTGAAAAACTACTTCTTTTAATAGAAGATGAAAATAAACGTAAAAAAATGTCACAAAATGGATGGTCTTTCGTAGAACATAAATTCCATTACACAACGCTTGTGAAAAACATGGAAACATATTATAGAAAGTTGTTAAATGAAAATAATAAATGAGATACTTTAATGTTCTAAGATTATTAAATTTTATACTTGTTGGATTGGTTTTTCAGCAATGTGGAATAAATAGTAATGTCATGTTTAAATCACCAAAAGGTGAGCACGCAAACGTTGACTCGATCCCAATGACTCCTTTAACTGATTATCACATCTCGGTAAATGATAAGTTAACTTTTACTTTTTCTACAAATAATGGTACTAAAATTATTGAATCGATGAGTGGAATTCTAACCGAAGGAAACGGTACTGGGAATGGGACTGAATATATTGTGCGCAATAATGGAAAAGTTGAATTGCCAATGTTAGGAGAAGTAATGGTAGAGGGATTGACTATTCCTCAATGTGAAGACAGTCTTCAAAAACTTTTTTCTAAAGAATATCAAGAGCCATTTGTGCAGGTTGCAGTTACAAATCAGCGTGTAATTGTTTTTCCAGGAAATGGAAGTGACGCAAAAGTTATTCCCTTAGCAAATTCAAATACAACCTTAATGGAAGCAATTGCCGCGGCCGGTGGAATTACAGAAAGAGGCAAGGCAAATACAATCAAATTAATGCGTAGGGAAAATGAAATAAGAAAAATTTATACTATTGATCTTTCAACAGTTGAAGGCTTGAAATTTGTTGATATGGTGGTTCAAGCAAATGATTATATCTATATCGAACCAAAGTCTGAACTTACAAAAGAGGCCGTTAAAGAGATTGCTCCGGTAATGTCAATATTATCTAGTTTTATCCTTATTTTCACTGTCTTCACAAAACTGTAATTTTGAATAAAAACTCACTCATAATTAACAAAGAATTCGACGCGGATATTCTAAAGACAATCATTAAAAGGTACTGGTGGTGGCCAATGCTATTTGTTTTTATTTTTTCCACTGTAGCATATTTTTCATTGCGATACACAAAACCATTGTATGAATCGACTATGATTATTCAATTAGACAATCAAGATAATGCAAAGGATGTTATTGATATAGAGAATATTAATTCTAAAGACAATGGAGTTTCAACTGAAATTGAGTTAATGAAGTCACAATTTTTGTTTGAGAAAGCGATTCAACGTATTAATTATAATGTCAGTTTATATTCAAAGGGTAATGTGTTAACTGAAGAACGTTATAATTCAAGTAGTTTTAATGTTCAACCTTATTCGTTAAGTGATTCTTCATTGATTAACACACCAATATTTGTCGAATTTGATGGTGAGTTTGTTCTTTTGACATATAATTTCAAAGGTAGGGGCTATAACGTAAAAGGTAATTTAAATAAACATATTGTAAATCAACACTTTGATTTGGTTGTTAAATCAAATAATGTCAATGGTTTGGTTGCAGATTCAAAGCAGAATGAATTGTTTTTTATTTTTAACAGTATAGAATCCTTTGCAGCTAGGTATTTATCTTCTTTGCAAGTTGTTCCAATAGATCCAATTGCTAAAACAATTCAAATCACATTTAGAAGTAATAATCCTCAATTATGTTATGATATTTCAATGGCCGTATCAGATGTTTTTATAACATATGATGAGGATATAAAGAGAAAAGGTTCAGAAAACATACTTTATTTTATTGATCAACAATTAGATTCGTTGTCAAGTGAATTGAAAAACTCAAAAGATAGCTTAATGTACTATCAAAGGAAATCGAACATTCCAAATCCAGAGGAAATTGGATCAACTATTTCTGAAAATATTTCTTATTCTCAGGATCAATTGTTTGAAATTGAAGATGAAATTCGATCACTTACAACAGTTAACAATAGACTAAAATCAGAGCCAAATAGGTTAGATGTTTATCGACTATTACCTGAAATGCTTGGAAAAACCTATGAACAATCTTTGACTACTCAAATTAATGGGCTACATGATTTGTTAGAACGTAAAGAAGATTTATTATTTAGAGTTACAGAAGACAACAGTGAAATAAAAGGGCTTAACTCTAAGATTCAAGCTAAATTGATTTCTATTCGAAAAAGTGTTGGAGTAATTTTAGACAGATTATATACAAACAGTAACGTTATTCGTTCTAAAATTCAATCATATGAGGGAGAATATTTTGAATTACCAGAGAAAAAAATGGAATTTAGTCGTTTGAAAAATGTTCAAGATTTAAATGAGAAATATTTTACTTTATTAACTGAAAAGAAATTTTTATATGCTATATCTGATGCTGGTTATTCTTCTAATAATCGTGTTTTAACTAGGCCTGTTGTTAATTCAACTCCAGTTTCCCCAAACAAAAAGTTGATATATACAACCTTTATTATGTTTGGAATTGTATTAGGTCTGGCTATAATGTTGTTGAAATATTTGACTTTCAATGAGATTAATTTGATAGAAGACTTAAAGAAATTACTTCCAAATCAAACATCAATTTTAGGGGGTATTCCATTGATAAAAACAAATATGGAATTTTCGCAGCTTGTAGCTGGTGATTCTCCAAAATCTATGATGGCAGAATCTTTAAGAAAGATTCGCACCAATCTTAGTTATATCAATCCAAATTATAAGACTATTGCTATCTCTTCTTCTATTTCAGGTGAGGGTAAAACATTTGTAGCGATGAATCTTGCAGCAATTATTGCAATGTCAGGAAAAAAGACAATAATACTTGACCTTGATTTACGCAAGCCTAAAATCCATGTTGGGTTGAATGCAAACAATGATTTTGGTATGAGTGGTTTAATTATTAATGAGTTTTCAATTGATCAGTGTATCCAAAAATCTACAGTTGAAAATTTACATTTTATAACTGCCGGTCCGATTCCACCAAATCCTTCAGAACTTTTATTGAGTAATAGATTCAAAGAAATAGTTGATGAGTTGAAGCTTTCATATGATGTAATAGTAATAGATAACCCACCAATTGGTTTGGTCTCAGATGGAATTAAAAACTTGACTGAATCAGATATTCCAATTTATATTTTCAAATCGCATTATTCTAAAAGAAATTTTGCTTTCCGTGTTAAAGAACTTTTTGAAATGAAACAGCTGGATAAATTAAATGTCATATTAAATGGGGTTTCTGTTTCTAAAAATTCTGGATATGGATATGGGTACGGCTATTACGAAGCAGGTGAACAATCCCGACTTGAACGTATAACTTTTTGGTTTAAACAAAGATTAAAGATTAAAAAATAACAATGCAGACGTTAAAAATTAAAGATCTTTTATTGATTAAGCCAAGATTGTTTGAAGATGATCGAGGCCTTTTTTATGAGTCTTTTAATGAAAGGAAATACAAAGAAATTTTAGGAAATGAAATAGATTTTATACAAGATAATATTTCTATTTCTAAAGAGAATGTCCTTCGTGGTTTACATTTTCAAAAACCACCATTTGCTCAAGGGAAATTAGTGACTGTTTTAAAAGGAAGCGTTTTAGACGTGGCAGTAGATTTGAGAAAGGATTCTGATACATACGGGCAATATGAGATAGTAGAACTTTCTGATAAAAATAAACTGCAATTTTGGATCCCACCTGGTTTTGCTCATGGATTTTGTGCTTTAGAAGAAAATACAATTTTCTCGTATAAGTGTACGGCTTACTATTCTCCTGAACATGAGGAAACTATCTTGTGGAACGACCCAAGGTTAGCAATCGAATGGAAAATAATTAATCCAATTATCTCTGAAAAAGATAAAGTAGGAAAAGATTTTGATACATTTGTATCACCATTTAATTAAGAAAATGCTACTACTTAAGATTCTACAAATTTTTGGATTTGCCGTTGGAGGTATTATGATTTCTTTCTTTTGTAATGGTCTCTTGTTGCGTTTTTCGCGCTCTTTAGGGATAAGAAATAAAAATGATGTTATTGTTCGTTGGAGTAATGAGTCAAAACCTTCTTTAGGTGGTATTTCATTTTTTATAGTTTTTGTCTTTTCGGCAATCGGATACTCAATCGTATTTTATGAGAAAAATATTTTCCATGATTTAAAGTACATCGGTTTGTTTGTTGGGGCAAGTATCGCATTTTTAATGGGGCTTGCAGATGATGCTTATAATACTCGTCCACTTGGAAAACTCTTTATTCAAATTAGTTGTGGCCTTCTTTTAGTTGTGACAAACACCTCAATTGATTTGTTTCATGTACAATCGCTTGACGCGATAATAACAGTAATTTGGGTGATTATCGTTATGAATTCCTTGAATATGTTGGATAATATGGACGGAATTACTGCGACTACAGTATTGTTTATATTATTGTCCTGCCTATGTGGTGGATGGTTGATTTTTGGTTTCAATAATGATATTTGGTCACTGACTTTAATATCAATTATAGGTTCAATTATTGGATTTTTGTATTTCAATTTGCATCCTGCAAAAATATTTATGGGTGATGCAGGAAGCCAATTCATTGGATTTTTTGTTGCTTTTTTTGGAGTGAAATTTTTATGGAATGTAAGTTCGTTAACTGAAACTAATAGTTGGGCAGCAGTTATCGTTGTGCTAATTGCTTTTACACCAGCCGCAGCTGATACATTAACTGTTGTAATCAATCGCTTGAAAAAGGGTCAATCACCAATGGTCGGAGGAAAGGATCATACAACTCACCATCTTGTTTATGCTGGGTTCAACGATAAACAAGTTTGGATGGTCTTTTTTGTAATCGGTTTATTCTCTTTTTTACTTTCAATTGCAATGATTAATTTGATTCACTTGGGAATAATAATTCCAATTCTATTCTTTAGTATTTATTTTATTGTTGTTTTTATATTTCTCTACCGAAATACAGTCAATTTTCCTCAAAAGAAATAAGCAAAAAGTCTAGCAATTTCCTTAATTTCGTTTGCTATTTTAATCAAATGAAATTCATTCTCTCAATTCTTGTATTTACTCTATTTACAGCTTGTAATCAGTCTGTGAAAACGATAAAGTCTGAACCTATTATAAAAAATGTTTCAGGGCATCACATTCTACCTAATCTTCCTAAAACACTTTTGTTTTGTGGACAATCTGTGAATGTAGAGGATGAAGATATTCGTGAACGATTAGACAAAGAATTATTAGTAAATGCATACTTTCAAAGTTCTACCATCCAAGCATTGAAACGATCAAATCGTTATTTCCCTGAACTTGAGCGAATTTTAAAGGCAAATGGTATTCCGGAAGATTTTAAATATTTGGCTGTGATTGAAAGCAATTTAATTCAGGCTGTTAGTCCCGCTGGAGCTCAAGGTTTCTGGCAATTCATGCCTGGTACTGCTAAAGAACATGATTTGATTATGAATGATGAGGTTGATGAAAGATTGAATATTGAGAAAAGTACAATTGCTGCTTGTGAATATTTGAAATATGCACACGATACCTTGAAAAATTGGGTATTGGCAGCTGCATCCTATAATCGGGGAATTGGAGGAGTAAGAAGTGATATGAGATGGCAACAAACAGATAATTATTTTGATACACACATGAATTCTGAAACGGGACGTTATGTGTATCGAATTTTAGCTGTAAAATTAATTTTTGAGCATCCTGAGGAATATGGTTACAACTCGAAAGAAATAGAGATGTATGAACCATTTTGCACAAAAAATGTTTTAATAAAAAGTTCAATTGCAAACTTGGCAGAATGGTCAAAGGCACAGGGGATTAATTATAAGATTTTGATAAAATTGAATCCGTGGATATTGACGAACAAATTGACTATTAAAAATCACACTTACACGGTGAAACTTCCGGCAAAGGATTGCAAACTTAAACCGTACAAATCATACAATTAAATTGAAAGAGCCAGAAGACGGATATATCGAAGTATTTGGAGCAAGAGAACATAATTTAAAGAATATTGATCTTAAAATTCCACGCAATCAATTGGTTGTATTTACTGGTTTGAGTGGAAGTGGAAAATCGTCCTTGGCATTTGATACTATTTTTGCGGAAGGACAAAGGCGCTATATCGAAACATTTTCTGCCTATGCGCGTCAATTTCTTGGCGGATTAGAACGTCCTGATGTTGACAAAATCAACGGTTTAAGCCCAGTAATTTCGATTGAACAAAAAACGGTTTCTCGTTCTCCTCGTTCTACAGTTGGAACAATAACAGAAATATATGATTTCCTTCGTTTGCTGTATGCTAGAGCAAGTATTGCTTATTCGTATGAAACAGGAGAGGAAATGGTTAAGTATTCGGATGATCAAATAGTAGATTTGATTATTCAGCAATACGAAGGGAAGAAAGTAATTTTCCTAGCGCCAAAAGTTAAAGGTCGAAAAGGTCATTACCGTGAATTGTTTGAGCAAATCCAAAAAATGGGTTTCACAAAAGTTCGAATCGATGGAGAGATCAAAGACATTGAAAAAGGAATGCGCTTGGATCGTTATAAGATTCATGATATCGATTTGGTGATTGATCGATTACAAATCGCAGAAACAGACCGGAAACGAATTTATGATTCTGTGATCACATCCATGAAACATGGTAATAAAGCCATGATGGTATTGGATTTTGAAACGGAAAAAGTACGCCATTTTAGTCGGTCGTTAATGTGCCCAACGTCTGGGATTTCTTATCCTGAGCCGGAACCAAGTTTGTTTTCATTCAATTCTCCTTATGGAGCATGTCAAACATGTAGTGGGTTAGGTGAAGTTTCTGAAGCCGATATCACGAAGATTATTCCAAATCCAAAATTATCGATTAAAAAAGGTGGTTTTGCTCCACTTGGAGAATACAAAAAAACGTGGATTTTTGATAAGTTGGAAAGCTATTTAACACAGGAAGATTTTTCTATCACAACTCCTTTGGAAGAAATCCCTGAAGACATAATGAATGTTTTGCTTTATGGAAATGAAGACATAGAACGTTCAAAAAAGAATCACAATATTCTTTTCGAAGGAATCATCAATTTTGTTTCTCGGCATTCAGAAGAAAGTTCAGCTCCGATACAACGCTGGGCGCAAAGCTTTATGAATAAAGTTATTTGCCCGACTTGCGAAGGAACTAGGTTAAAAAAAGAGGCGCATTTTTTCAAATTTGATGACAAGCACATTGGTGATTTGGCTCAAATGGATTTGATTGAATTATCTAATTGGTTCCTACAATTAGAAGCTAAAATGACTTCAGATCAATTATTTATTGGGAAGGAGATTTTAAAAGAGATTAAAACACGTTTGAATTTTGTATTGGAAGTTGGTTTGGATTATTTGACATTGCACCGTTCAGCAAAAACTTTATCAGGTGGTGAAGCCCAACGAATTCGATTGGCAACACAAATAGGTTCTGAATTAATGAACGTATTGTATGTTTTGGATGAGCCTTCAATCGGATTGCATCAGCGAGATAACACACGATTGATTAAATCATTGAAACGTTTGAGAGATGCTGGAAATTCTGTTATTGTTGTAGAGCACGACAAGGAAATGATAGAAGCCGCAGATTTTGTTGTGGACATTGGACCTGGAGCTGGAATTCATGGTGGTCAAATTATCAATGCCGCACCAATCTCCGAATTGAATACTGTTGATTCATTAACAACAAAGTATTTAACTGGTGAACTGAAAATTGAAATTCCGAAAAAACGCAGAAAAGGAAACGGAAAACACCTCGTTTTAAAAGGAGCTACAGGACACAATTTGAAAAATGTCACGTTGAAAATTCCTTTGGGAACATTTTGTTGTGTTACGGGTGTTTCTGGAAGTGGAAAATCATCGTTGGTGAATCAAACACTTTATCCAATCTTGTTGGCCCATATTTACAATGGAGTTAAAAAGCCTTTACCGTACAAAAGTATTGAAGGTTTAGAATTGTTGGATAAAGTGATTGAAATTGATCAGAGTCCGATTGGCAGAACTCCTCGTTCAAATCCTGCGACATATACCAAAGTATTTGACGAAATAAGATCATTGTTTGCTGGTTTGCCAGAAGCTCAAATTAGGGGATATAAAGCTGGTAGATTTTCATTCAATGTAACAGGTGGAAGATGTGAAACGTGCAAAGGCGGTGGATTGAAAGTGATTGAAATGAGTTTTCTTCCAGATGTTTATGTGGAATGTGAAAGCTGTAACGGAAAAAGATATAACCGTGAAACATTGGAAGTTCGCTTCAAAGGGAAATCTATTTCTGATGTATTGGACATGACAATTGAAGATGCAACCGTGTTTTTTGATCAAATCCCAAAAATCTACAGACCTTTAGCAACGATGCTTTCTGTTGGATTGGGATATGTGAAATTGGGTCAACCATCCACAACACTTTCAGGAGGAGAAGCGCAACGTATTAAATTGTCTTCTGAATTGGCGAAGAAAAGTACGGGAAGTACATTTTATATCTTGGATGAACCATCAACAGGATTACATTTTGAAGATATTAGAATGTTGTTGGAAGTTTTACAACGCTTGGCTGATGAAGGAAATACGGTGTTGGTAATTGAACACAACCTAGATATCGTAAAAGTTGCAGACCATATTATCGATATTGGCCCTGAAGGAGGGAAAGGTGGCGGTTACGTGGTATGTGAAGGAACCCCTGAAGAAATTGTAAAGAAAGCCGCAAAAAAATCGTATACAGCTCAGTATTTGGCGCTGGAAATGAAGTGATTATTATTACTTTTCAATTACCCAATAAAAATAAAGTAAATTTTGTGATGCCATTGTTGGGAAATTAGGGCCATCCCAAAATCCTTTTATGTCTAGATAAACGAGACATGAATTGTATTTAGCAGCGATTTTTTTTATTTCAGTCAATTCCTTAGAAGTCAAATCTGAGATTGAGTTTATTTTAGACGAAATTTTTATGGTCGATTCACCAGTAACGTTTAATGAATCAGAAATCTCTTTAACAATCATTTCTTTCACTTCAACTTTTTCCCAATCGGATTCTCCGTTGACAATGCAATTTTGTCCTATTACATCATTATTTAAAATGATAACCAAAGCAATTATTGCAATGAAAAGTGATTTTTTCATAGAATAACCAGCAATTACTTACTCAATTTTGCATTTTGCTCGATGAACTGTTTGTACGTCACCTTCTTGTCATCCGTCCATTGATAATCACCAAACATCTTTTCAATTAACCATTTTGGTAATCCTTTTTCCAATGTACGCATCATAACGATATCGTATTTTCTGTGGAAATTGATCCAACATTGGTTACAACCGTGGACGTGCTTGTTTTGAATTTCTTGAGATGCCAATGAATTGAAAATGTTATCTAGCGTATTCGTGTTGACGTTTCCTAATTTTAAATCAAGGTTTTGGCAAATTGGAACACTTCCGTCAGGGTGTATAACGATACTATCCAAGATACTACGGCATTTTAAATTCAATTTCTTTTTTCTCCATTCATCGTATAACAGCAAGAAATCATAGTTTTCTGTTGTATCAACAATGTTTGCTGGAATGCTGTCCTTGAAATCATTTGATTGCATGATTTTATTATGATCATGCTTCGGAGTTTCAATTTCCTCTTTTTCAAGTTCATTCAATTTATCATTCTTCTCTAAGATTTCATCTTTCACTTTGCGAATCGCTCCGTAAGTCAATACGTCGGTATTTACGATTGAACCAATCTCTGTTTCATGCGCTTTTTCAACGGTATCGAAAAATGAAATGTCGTTGTAAGTTCCGATACGAACGTCAATGTTATTTTTCTTAGCAATTTCAATAACGTGTTCCATGTCATCAAAACCATTATAAGGTGATAATGTAAAC
>VFKM01000043.1 GCA_009885545.1 Flavobacteriales bacterium | reverse complement strand
TTTAATCGATTCAATAATTTCAATTCCACCTTCCATTTTTACAGAATGTCCACCTGATTCTTTCATGATTTTGATGGCACTCGACAAAGCTTCTTTTGAATTACCTTGGTAAGAACCAAAAGGCATATCTACAACCACCAAAGCACGATTAACTGCTCGAACAACTGAAGAAGCATGATAAATCATTTGATCCAAAGTAATTGGCAAAGTTGTTTCGTGTCCAGCCATTACATTTGATGCTGAATCTCCAACAAGTATAATGTCAACACCAGCCTCATCGATGATTCTTGCCATTGAAAAATCATAACCCGTTAGCATAGAGATTTTTTCTCCTGCATTCTTCATTTCTTGTAAGGTGTGGGTCGTAACCTTTTTTACATTTTTATGAACAGACATACTATTCTATTGAATTTGTTCAAAAGTAAGGAATACCTTTTGAAAAAGTATTCCATTAAGTAAATTAACTGAATATAATCTGTTTTTCAATTCGTTAGTAATTTATTATTGGAACAGAATTTGTAAATTGCTCGAAAATTTTAGCGATATGAAAAGAAAAATTACATTTACTATGGCATTTCTAATGCTTTCGATACAAACAATTTTTGGTCAATCTGATGATTTGAAATTTGAAAAAATCATGTATAAAGATTTGAAAATTGAATCTCCTGAATACACTGTTGAAATTTCAAATTGTGTTTCTACTGCAACAGAGGCAAAGTTTAAGTTCAAAATCATCAATAAAACTGCTGATTTTTTATTGTTTGATGCATCAAAATGTCAATTTGTAATTTCGGGTAACAGCTATACACCCAAAGATAAATTTGTTATAGTTAATCCGTACGATACAAAAAGCAAAACTATTTCTGTAATTGGAACAGCGTTGAATAAAGTCAAAACATATAGTTTTACTTTAGGTGGAGTTCAAAGAATTATTCCTTTATCGGTAGTAAAAGATGTGCCTCCATTCAAACTCCCTGCTAGTAAAAATGATTTTACTGCAGATAAGTTTAATGCTCAATTAGTGAATTCAAAAAAAGAATCTGGAGCGACTTTCGTGAAATATGATGTACAATACCGCGGTGATAAAATTGGATTTATTTGTCCTTCTAAAATTGACGTTTTGATGCCAGATGGCAATCACTATGCAAACGAAGATTCCAAAGGAAAAACATTTCTAATGTTCCCTGGAGATTCTGAGAAATTTTCAGCAAATTGGTATAAAATGCCAGGTGGTAGAGAAAATGATATGCAATTAGTTGAAATGCTTATCAACTTTAATGGTGTTTTTGCAGAAGGAGAGGCAAGAGATTTAGAAACAAAAACTATAGAAATTACTTGGGATGAAGCATTGACTGTTGCTTCTAAGTAATAAGATTAATAATTTTATATTGAAAAAGCCATTGGTCATTTGACGAATGGCTTTTTTATTTGATATAAATTCAAGGAATTGTAATTTTTAAAAAAATGAATAGTATTTATTCCTTGCCAATATGAAAAATCGCATCACCTTTATAAACCACAGGAGATTCATTTGAACAAATGATATAACCCGTTGAAATGGCTTTCACTTTCCGCTCAAAATTGCCGTATGGATCTGTGACAATTCCAATCACATCTCCTTTTTCTACTTTGGATCCATTTTTAGCTGTTGCTTGAAACATTCCAGAATTTGGTGCTCTCATCCATTTGCTTTCTGATAAGAAAATTGGATCACGGTCTTTTGAAATGTCAAATTTGAATGTTCGCATGCCAAGGTGACTCAAAAACCTTTTGACACCGTTGAGACCTTCCTCAACAATCATTTCTTCTATGCTATTCGTTTTACCACCTTCAAAAAGCAACATTTTCTTTCCTTTCTTATTGATTGATTCACGAATAGTTTTTGATATGTATGAAGAGTTTAAAATAAATGGAGGGTTAAAAATTTTCGCTAATTCTACGCTTTCTTCGTCATCCATCACACAACGAATTTGTGGAAAGTTGTTTCGTTGCGCTGATCCAGTATGAAAATCGATAACATAATCAACATGTGGTGCAATTTCTTTCATGAAGTGGAAAGCGAATTGCGAAGCCAACGATCCAGATTCACTTCCAGGAAAACTTCTATTTAAATCCCGTCCATCAGGTAATTCACGTTTCAAGTTTAAGAATCCAAAAATATTGAAAACAGGCAAACAAATAATAGTTCCAACAGCTGGTTTATTGAATCCTTTGCGAATTACTTTTCTGATAATTTCAACACCATTGATTTCGTCCCCATGCAATCCCGCCATTAATAAAACGGTTGGGCCATCAACTTTTGCGCGTTCTACAATCACAGGAACCAAGATAGGAGTTCTAGTATGCAGCATAGCCACATCCAAGTTTAATTGAGCGCCTTTTCCTGGAAGAATTTCTTTCCCTAGAATAACAATCTTCTTGTGTTTCTGATTCATCTTATCTGTGAACGTTTTTCTCTATGTATTCAATGATTTTTCCCGCAATATCTTCATGAGTCGTTTTTTCAATTCCTTCTAATCCTGGAGAAGAATTCACTTCCAAAACTAAAGGACCTCTTTCAGATTGTAACATATCAACCCCCGCAATACCTAATCCAACAGCTTTTGCCGCTAAAATAGCTGTGTATCTTTCTTCAACTGTCAATTCTATAATTCTAGAACTTCCACCTCGGTGTAAATTAGATCTAAATTCACCAGGTTTTCCTTGACGTTTCATCGCACCAACTACTTCTCCGTCTACAACAAATGCTCTAATGTCCGCACCTTTTGCTTCTTTCACAAATTCTTGAACGATTACACGCGCACGTAAACCGTTGAATGCCTCCAAAACGGATTGAGCAGCATTTTGATTTTCAGCCAATACAACTCCAACTCCTTGGGTTCCTTCTAATAATTTCAAAACTACCGGCGCACCACCTGCTGATTCAACTACGTGTTCTACATCTTTTGAATAATTGGTGAATACTGTTTTAGGTAATCCAATTCCTTCTTTGGATAAAACTTGTAAGCAACGCAATTTGTCGCGCGAGTGAACAATTCCTTTAGAACTTACGGCCGTAAATACATTCATCATTTCAAATTGGCGAACTACTGCAGTACCATAAAAAGTCACTGATGCGCCAATTCTTGGTATCACTGCATCAAAACCATTTAAATAATCTCCACCATAATAAATGGCAGGACCTTTTTGTTCTAATTCGATGTTACATTTGAGATGATCAATAACATGTGCTTCATGTCCTCGAAGCGTAGCTGCCTCAATTAATCTTTTAGTAGAATATAAATTCGCGTTACGCGATAAAATGGCAATTTTCATTTCTTTTTTAAATTTGGATTGATTCCGTTAACGAGTGTTGTATCGATGAGAAATCGGTTATTCAATAATTTTCTTCCTAATAATATTGGAAAGCGCATTCCTTTTCTTTCTGTCAGCGAAAATTCAGTGATGAAGTGAATTCCTAAGATTTCAATTGTACATTTAATAAAATAGCGCATTTGCTCTTGACCAGTAGAACTTTTTACTTTTTTCATTCTGAATTTTTCGAAATAATGTTTTTCATTGTCGAATGATTGATGGTTGGCATCTAAGAAAATAACTTCAAGGCGCGGTCCGTTTTCGGTCATTACTTCTTTACAATGAGTGACATGAATACTTGATGTGTAAGCCCCAGAATCAACTTTTACAGCCACATGATCTAATCCGAATTCTGGCAAATTCGCAATATCTCTTCGTCCAATAATTAATTTTTCCATGTTTTATTACTTCAAATTATTATTACAGTGAGTAAAACTATTAATTTTGTTAGATAGAAAGTACATTTCCTCTGATTTTTATGAATCATTTAAAAAAAGTAAAAATTATAACGAAAAAAACGATTGTTTAAGAAATAATTCGTAATATTGCACCCCGTTTTAAGCGGAAGAATATAGAAAAATTAGAGTCAATATAAGAGTCATGGATTTATTAAAACAAATTGAAAACGAATTAGTAGAAATTAAAAATTTCCCAAAATTCGGTGCAGGTGATACTATTACAGTTTCTTACAAAATTAAGGAAGGTGCTAAAGAACGTGTTCAACAATACCAAGGTGTTGTATTACAAAGACGTGGTTCTGGTGTTACTGAAACATTTACAGTTCGTAAAATGTCTGGAAGTGTTGGTGTTGAGCGTATCTTCCCAATTGCATCGCCATTTGTTGATCAAATCGTTGTGAACAAGAAAGGTGCTGTTCGTCGTGCTCGTATCTTCTACTTCAGAGGATTGACTGGAAAAGCAGCTCGTATCAAAGAGAAAAGAAGAAAAGTGTAAGTTTTGATTAATCAGCTATAAAGCAGATTATCAAACTATATCAATATTCGAATTATAATAAAAAGGCTTTAGTCAATTGACTGAGGCCTTTTTTGTTTAAAAAATCTTTTAAATAGTTTTTTTGTCGTTAATATTCAATTTTAAAATCCTCAAAGACCAACGTCTGTTCTGATCTTTAAAATTTCTATTGCCTAAAAAATGCTTATTTAAATAGATTTTTTTAATAATTGAACAAGTGGCAAAAAAGCAAAAAATAAAAATTAGGAATAGGCCGAAGAAAAAATCTAAATCTTCTGTCAAAGTTGTTGTGGTAATAGCATTATTGCTTGGTTTGTCTGCTATAACCTATTTCTATTACTCAAATGATGCTAAAGTTGTTAAGAAAGAAGAAGTTGTAAAATCTATTCCTTTTGGTTTTCCTTCTTTCGGTATTGATGTTTCGCATCACCAAGGAAAAATTGATTGGGAGAAATTGTTTGTATCAGAGCGATATGATACCATTATTCATTTCGTTTATTGCAAAGCCACAGAAGGATCGGATCATCTCGATACACAATGGGAAAAGAATAGGGCAGAGCTTCAGGAATTAAACATTCCAAATGGCGCATATCATTTCTTTTCGCCACAAACAGAGCCTCGTCCTCAAGCTGCACATTTTCTAGCGCATTGGAAAAAAAGTGATTTGGACTTACCTCCAGTTTTGGATGTTGAATCGGAAGGTTTCTCGGATGAGGATCTTATTGCAAAAATGAAAATTTGGTTGACAGTAGTGGAAGACAAAACTGGCATGCGACCAGTTATTTATACCTCATTGAACTTTTTTGAAACAAAATTCATGAACGACTTCAAAAACTACAAATTTTGGATTGCCGCCTACAGCAGAAAACCAGAATGTATCGATGATAGCCGCATCATCCATTGGCAATACAGCGAATCTGGTGATTTACCGGGATTTGATGAAAAAGTCGATTTTAACGTGTCGAAAATAGCATTGAGGTAGTTATTTACCGGTTGGTTGCTGAATAATATAGTTTTCGCGCTTTCTCAACTATCAGCTTTAAACTCCACCTCGACAATATCTCGGTGATCGTTTATCACTCCTCACTCCTCACTCTACACTCGGAACTCCTCACTATAT
>VFKM01000026.1 GCA_009885545.1 Flavobacteriales bacterium | reverse complement strand
TTCGAAGGATTCAAGAATTTTGTTGATTTGTTGGCTTAACATTAACTCAAAGTTAAATTTTTGAACGGGTTTTGCAACAATTAGACAAGTTATTTAGTGAAAACTTGCGTTTATACAACTATCAAATTCAAGAAAGTATTTATTTCAACAATCCCAAAGCGATTTTCATTCGAATAACACGTTTAGCAGAGGCATCTACTTTTTTCTTGAATTCACCATCTGTTTTATATCTTTTTAAGATATCTGCATGTGCTTTTTTAGAATCAACAGGCATCAAAACGATATCGCAACCAGCGTTGATTGCTTTTACTTCACATTGCGGAATACTTGCAACTCCTCCCATATTCATTGCATCGGTTACAATCAAACCTTTAAAACTATATTCACCTCTCAATAATTGCGTTACAATTACCTCCGAAGTCGTTGCAGGCATTCCCTTCGTATCGTATTTGGGGTTGTTCATTACACCAATGTGCGCAACCATAATGGATAAAACACCATTTTTGATTAATGTTGGGTAGTTTCCAATTTCCTTTAATTCACCATCAATTGTTTGTAATGATTTATGTGTATCTCCTGTAACGAGTCCGTGACCAGGGAAATGTTTTGCTGTAGCTACAATATTTTTTGATTGTGTTTCTTGAATAAAAGCATCCGACCAAGGAATAATATTTGCCGGAATTGCACCAAAACTTCTAAATCCAACTGTCTTATTTGGTGACATGTCAACTACTGGTGAGAAATTGTAGTTGATCCCAATTGCATTTAATTCGGCTGAAATAACCTGAGCAACGGAACGAACTTCTTCAACTGTTTTCAATTCATTTGCCTTTTTAACAGGTGTTGAACCAATAATTTTACGATTTACTAAACTTGGTTCTGCATCCGCACTATACAAGAATGGAAGATTTCCAATAGTATCATTCATGGTTTCAAAATTCTTAATCCAATTCGTGAATTCATCTTTAGTACCATTCAACATCAAAACTCCACCAATTAATCGTTGATTGATCAAACTTTTAATCGTTGCTTCTGTTTGCCCTAATCTTCCAACTGCAGGCATAACCAATTGTGCTACAATCGCAGTGTCATCAAGGGTTGCAAATACTTTTTCAACTTCTTTATCTAAATCAGCATTATCTGTTAAGAAATCCGTCAATTTGAAATCAATTTTTACTTCTGGTTGAACACGTTTAACAACTTCTTTCTTTTGTTCAGCTTGCGCACAACCTTGAAAAAGGAAAGCAAATAAAATTGGAATTAAAATAAATTTAGTCATTCGAAAATATTTTATGTAGATAAGATGTAAAATTAAGGTGTTTTAGCATTTGAGATGGTCGATAGGGTATCGTTTTTTGAACAATCCCATTGTCAACAACCATGCCGTAGCCCATTAAAGGTTTTGTAAATACTCCGTTTGACAATTTTGATGTAACACCAAAACGCAAATCATAATAGTTGATTGTATCACCAATCGTTTCAGTTGTATAATATCCGTTTGATATAAATTCCAACTGTGAACTATAATTTTTTCCAGACCATTTTAAGTTTTTTAAAGTTGCTTTATATTTTTGAATGGTATCAACATCAGAAAGATTGAAACCATAAAAAATAGATTTATAACCAATATAATAATTGTGATCGTCTTCAGTTAAAACCATCCAATAGAAGCTTGTCAATGGCATTGGCGTTACCATTGGATTGGATGTTTTTAATCCATTATTAGCAAAATAACCTGTTGAATTGCTCAGGATAAACAATTTCACAATTACTCCCCACATCAAATAAGCACTTGAATAATAAATTCCAAACATGTTCCATTTTTTGCGTTTTGGATTTTCTCGTTTCATGAAAAGTGCCACTAAAAGGCATATCATGAATGGAACCGTGTATAATGGATCGATAACAAAAACAGTGTTAAAGGTTATTCTAGTGCTAAACGGCCATAAAAATTCTGTCCCGTAATTGGTGAAAATATCCAACATTGGGTGCGTGATGATTGACAGAAAAAATAACCACATCCATGTTTTTTGGTCGTATCTTTTTTTATAAAGTCGGTGAATCAACCAACCAAGAATTGGTCCCATTATGATCGCAAATAAAATAGAATGGGAAAAACCTCTGTGCATTAATGCGGCATCAATGGGATGATAAAATTGCATTAAGAACACGTCCAAATCAGGGAGAGTTCCAGCAATCGCTCCCCAAAGAGCAGCTTTATTTCCCATTTTACGTCCTCCAACAGCTTCAGCAACAGCGGCACCAAGAATAATTTGTGTTAATGAGTCCATTAAGAATATAGAATTTTTTGAATGTAAAATTGAACATTTTTACTTAAATTCAAGAGAGAAAAAGAAAATATGAGAATAAATACATCCATTAAAACTTGGGCAGAAGACGATCGTCCAAGAGAAAAATTATCGTTAAAAGGAAAAGCTGCACTTTCCGATGCCGAATTATTAGCAATCGTTTTAGGTTCTGGATCTCGGAGTCAGACAGCCGTGGAATTAGCTCAAGAAATATTACATTTTGCACAAAATGATTTGGCGCTTTTCTCAAAATTTTCGTTGGAAGATTTGAAGAAATTCAAAGGAATAGGGGAGGCAAAAGCAATAGGCGTTATAGCTGCACTTGAATTAGGGAGAAGAAGGAAGGAAATTGATTTCAAATCAAAAGTGAAAATTACATCTTCTCAAATGGTATATGATTACATGCGTTCATATTTATTGGATTTGCAGCACGAAGAATTTTATGCCTTGTTTTTAAATCGTGCCAACGAGGTAATTCGAAGTAAACAAATATCCATTGGCGGGCTTTCGGGAACTGTAGCTGATGGAAAAGTGATTTTTAAGGCAGGATTAGATTATTGTGCACATGGAATTATTCTTATTCACAATCATCCTAGCGGACAAAAAAAGCCTAGTGATTCGGATAAGAGTCTGACAAAAAAAATGGTCGAATTTGGGAGGTACATTGATTTACCAGTTTTAGATCACGTCATATTCACGGATAATGGTTATTTTAGCTTCGCCGATAATGGTATGATTTCTTAAAAGAAGTGAATTGAAAAAACGCATTGTAACGATTGTTGGAGCTAGGCCTCAGATTATCAAATCTTCCGCAATTAGTAGGGTTATACAAAACCAATTCAAAGATAAGTTAGAGGAGATAATTGTTCATACTGGACAGCATTATGATGAAAATATGTCTCAAATATTTTTTCAGGAAATGGGCATTCCACAACCGAATTATAATTTGAATGTGGGAAGCGGTTCACATGGTTCACAAACCGCTAAAATGATTGAAGGATTAGAGGAGATTTTTTTAAGCGAAAAACCTGATGCTGTTTTGGTTTATGGGGATACAAATTCAACAATAGCTGGGGCACTGGCAGCCACTAAAATTCATATTCCTGTGATTCATGTTGAAGCTGGTTTGAGAAGTTTTAATAAAGCAATGCCCGAAGAAGTGAACCGTATTGCGTGTGATCATATGTCGACACTTTTATTTACACCATCAATCACTGGTTTGGAGAATCTTAAAAATGAAGGATTCAAATTACACGATGGACATAAGGCAACAGCAAATCATCCGAAAGTATATCATTGTGGTGATGTGATGTTCGATAATAGCTTGTATTTCTCAACTATTTCAGATCAGAATTCTATTATTTTAGATCAAATCGGGATTGAGAAAAATAAATACATCTTAACAACAATTCACAGGGATTCTAACACTGATATAGCAGCAAATATGGAGCAGATTTTTTCTGCATTAGTTGAAATTCAAGAAAATTCTGGTTATGATATTGTTTTGCCTATTCATCCCCGGACAAAAAGTAAAATGAAGGATCAATTGAGCTCAGAATTGTATGGAAAAATTGAATCTAACAAGCATTTTAAAATTGTTCCGCCAGCCGGGTTTATAGATATTATTTCCTTAGAGAAAAATGCTCGACTAATAATCACAGATAGTGGTGGATTGCAAAAGGAAGCATTCTTCTTTGAAAAACCATGTTTGATTTTGCGCCCTCAAACAGAATGGGTAGAAATTGTTGAAAATGGCAATGCGATTTTGGTTGACGCTTCAAAGAAAAGAATTTTAGAAGGGTTTACAAACTTGATAGAAAAAAATGATTTTACATATCCTCAAATATATGGTGATGGTCAAGCAGCACAGTTTATTTGTGAGAAAATTATTTCAGATTTATAATACATGATTCAAATATTTGTAGAGTCCATTTCAGAGCGTTTGTTGTACACATTAGATTTTGTATTCAAAGAACGTGGTCTGGATTATACTTTAACTAATGATCATATTACCTTTTTAGAATCTAACTCAAAAAAAATCAATTATTCGGAACGTTACTTTGAAAACATAGTTCAGCTTGTTCCATCAACTATTTTATTTGATGAAGAAATCATCATTTATGATCTTCATTCTGGAATGTTTGAAAAGGAGGATTGTTTGAAAATCAATGGTATAATTGACCCTTTAGGATGTATCTTTTATATTCTTTCAAGAATGGAAGAATACACGTCAACAATCGAAGATGAGCACGGTCGTTTTCAAGCGAGAAATAGCGTTATGGATCGTTATAATTGGTTGGATAAAGCGATGTGTGATAGATGGGCTGTTGCTTTTTTGAGTTTTTTAAAACATAATGAATTAATTGCATTTCAAAATAAAGCACATAAAGTAGAAATTCGTCCAACGTTCGATATTGATAATGCTTATGCTTATCATTTGAAAACAGGATGGAGAAAATTTCTCTCAATTGCCAAGGATCTGATCAATAGAAATCGTATACGTCTGAAAGAAAGAGATTTAGTTTTGGGAGGGTCGAAATCAGATCCTTATGACACGTATGATTATATTTTAGAGATTGCAAAGCGTGGCTTTAAAGTGAATATGTTTTGGCTCCTTGGAGATTATGCCAAGTTTGACAAGAATATTTCTTTTAAAAATGCACGACATCAGCGATTAATCCGTAAAATGGAATTGAGCACTACAGTGGGAATACATCCAAGTTACAAGTCGAATAGTTATGAATATCATTTTCTGAATGAAAAGGAAAGATTAGAAATCATTCTTCACAAGGAAGTTGAACATTCAAGACAACATTATTTAAAATTGAAACTTCCAGTGACATATTCGACAATTTCTAGTATGGGGATTAAACATGACTATACCATGGGATTTGCTGAAAAGGTTGGTTTTAGATCAGGTACGGCACGACCACATAAATGGTTTGATTTGTCTAAAAATTGCATTTCAGATTTGACGATACATCCATTTGTATATATGGATGGGACATTGAATGAATATTTATGTATTTCTCCTGAAGAATCTAAATTGATTATTTCTAATTTATTCAGTGAAGTAAAACGTTTTGGTGGTGATTTTCTTTTTATTTGGCACAATGAAACAATAGGGAATTATGGTAAATGGAGAGGATGGCAGGAAGTTCTTGAATTTACATTAAACTTAAATCATAAAGAAAATGAATAAATCGATAATTATTAATGGGACAGTTTTAGTATTAATTGCAATTATCCTCGGAGCATTTGGTGCACATACTTTGGAAAAGCATTTAACACCTGATGATCTCAAAACATTTGAAGTAGGAGTGAGGTATCAAATGTATCATGGATTGGCTTTTTTGATTCTCGGAATGAATGCTGATAAAGTTCAGTTTTCATTGAAACTTCCTATTCGGTTAATTTTTGCTGGATTAATCTTGTTTTCAGGGTCTATTTATTTTCTTGCAATACAAGAAATGTTGGGTGTTTCAATGAAATTTTTGGGACCAGTAACTCCATTGGGAGGAGCCTTAATGATTATTGGCTGGATAATTTTCCTTGTTAAAATCATTCGTTCAAAACATTGAATAGTTTAAATTGTAAGTTAGATGAAAATCACGATACTCGGTTCTGGAACTTCTCAAGGCGTGCCTGTTATTGCTTGTGATTGTGATGTTTGTAATTCAACTGATTCATTTGACAAAAGACTTAGGTCTTCAATTTTAATTTCCGAGCACGGTCAAAACTTTGTGATTGATACTGGGCCAGATTTTAGGCAACAAATGTTACGAGCCAAAGTGAAATCTCTTAGGGCTGTTGTCTTTACACATGCTCACAAAGATCATGTAGCTGGAATGGATGATGTACGTGCTTTTAATTACCGTGAAAAGCGTGACATGGAAATTTTCTGCACTGAAACTGTTGAAAATGCACTTAAACAAGAGTTTCATTATGTTTTTTCGAATGATAAATATCCTGGCATACCGACTGTTCACTTGAATAGAATTGAGAATAAACCCTTTCAATTGCCAGACGGGCCAATGATAACACCAATTCAGGTGATGCATTACAGAATGCCTGTATTTGGTTATCGTATAAAAGATTTCACCTATATAACAGATGCTAAAACGATTTCTCCTAATGAAATTGAAAAAGTAAAAGGATCAAAAATTTTAATTGTAAATGCTTTACACCGTTCAGAACACATTTCTCATTTTAATTTAGAAGAAGCGCTTGCATTTATAGATCTAATTCAACCAGAAAAAGCTTATTTAACACATATTTCTCATTTATTTGGTAAGCACCAAGAAATTGAGCCGTCGTTGCCTGAAAACGTGTTTCTTGCGTATGATGGTTTGGAAATTGAGTTGTAAGGAAAAGGTAAACTCCCACCTCGACTATCACTCGGCGTCCGTTTTATCTTTTAACTTTCTCCTTTTTGATGAATTGTTAAATGATTTAAATTAAATAGCAACCTATCAATTCAGATTTCTGCATTATATTTGTCCCAAATTAAACGAAGATGGCGAATAATTTATTGAAAGGAAAAAGAGGAATTATTTTCGGAGCACTTAACAGTCAGTCGATTGCTTGGCATGTTGCCGAAAAAGCGCATGAACAAGGAGCTCAATTTGTTTTGACTAATGCTCCAATTGCTATGAGAATGGGTGAGATAAATGGTCTAGCAGAAAAAACTGGATCTAAAGTTATTCCGGCAGATGCAACAAGTGTCGAAGATTTAGAGAAATTAATCTCAGAATCAATGGAAATTCTTGGTGGAAAAATTGATTTTATTCTTCATTCAATTGGAATGTCTGTAAATGTTCGTAAAGGAAATCATTACACTGCTCAAAATTATGATTATACGATGAAAGGATTGGATGTTTCGGCTCTTTCATTTCACAAAGTGATGCAAACTGCAAAGAAATTGGATGCCATGAATGAATGGGGTTCTATCGTTGCATTAACATATATTGCTGCACAACGTGTATTCCCAGATTATAATGACATGGCTGATAATAAAGCTTACTTAGAATCAATTGCACGTAGTTTTGGATACCAATATGGTGTAGATAAGAAAGTTCGTGTGAACACAATATCTCAATCTCCAACAATGACAACTGCTGGAAGTGGTGTGAAAGGTTTTAGTGAATTTATTAATTTTTCTGAGATGATGTCACCATTAGGAAATGCTGATGCTGATGCTTGTGCAGATTATTGCATTACACTTTTCTCAGACTTAACAAGATATGTTACTATGCAGAATTTATTTCATGATGGAGGATTCTCAAATACAGGAGTTACGGCTCAAGTTATTGAAAAATTCAGTGAATGATATATTAAATATTAGTAAAAAAAAATGTAGTGCTTTAACACTGCATTTTTTTTTGAATAATTATTCCATATTAGTTTTTGAATTTATATTTCAAAATACAATAGATCACTCGCATTCCATCTCCTGAATTGATTTTCTTGCCTTCTGATTTGCTTCTAGCAATATAAGAAATGGGTACTTCGGCAATAGTAAGGTCTTTTATTTTTGAAAGTTTCAATGTTACTTCTGGCTCAAATCCGAAACGGTTTTCCTTTAGTTGAATGGATTTTAAAATAGTTGAAGGAACGAGTTTGTAACACGTCATCATATCGGTTAAGCGAAATCCAGTAAAAATATTAGATAATCTTGTTAAAAACCCGTTGCCAAGGATATGCCAAACAAAAGAAGTGTTTTTGTGTTCTTTTGTTAGAAATCGAGATCCATATATCACAGCGACATTTTTTGTTAACAGACCTTCTAATAATTTATTGATGTCATTTGGGTCAAGTTCCAAGTCAGCATCTTGGATTACGATATAATCTCCTGTTGCTATTTCTATTCCTTTGTGAATCGCAGCTCCCTTTCCTTTGTTTATGTTTTGATAGAATGCTGAAATCGGTTGATTCGGATTCCGTTCGATGAATTGTTCAATCTCTTCTAAGGTATTGTCAGTCGAGCAATCATTAATAACGATAATTTCCTTTTCAATACCATTTATTAATTCCAACTTCGAAACGTTATCTAATACACTTTGAATTGTTTTACCTTCGTTGTAGGCAGGAATTATAATTGAAAGTTTGGTAATATTCATTATATATTTTAAGTGTTGTTTATTGCAACTAGCCCAAAGATAAAGTTTAATTTTAGCGGAGATCAAAAAAAACCAAATTCATATTTATGCAGTTCAATTTTTTACTTTTATTTTAAATAATAGAATGAAGAAAAATCTTTTTTGGTGGATTAGTATAACGATTGTTTTGTGTGGAATATTTTCCGCACATGAATTTGATGGTCGTTATGGAAGATCAATTAATGGAGATGGTAAGGCATATTACGCCTATTTGCCTGCAATTTTCATCTATCAAGATCCAACATTCTCATTTATTGATGAGGTTGAATTGAAGTATTACCCGACAGATAAATCTCAGTTTAAAGATTTTCGAAATAAACAGAAAAATGGAAAATACGTCAACAAAACATTTCCAGGTTTAAGTATTCTTTACGCTCCATTCTTCTTTTTATCAATGCTTGTTGCCTGGGTTGGTGGATTTGCAGTTGACGGATATTCTGCACCTTTTCAATGGGGGATTGCCTTTTCACATGTGATTTACTTTTTTATTGGATTACGGTTTTTATTATCAATATTTCGTCGTTTAAAAATTCGGGATTCAGTAAGTTATTTGATATTCACTGGATTGACTTTCGGAACTAATGTTTGGTATTATTTGGTGTACGACCATACTGTAAGTCATATCCATAATTTCTTTTTGGCAACAGTATTAATCTGGATGCTGTTGAATTGGATTCAAACGAAGCGCATTCAATATCTTGGTTGGAGTGGTGTTATTCTCAGTTTATTGATAATTACTAGACCCACAAATGGAATGATGATCTTGTTTTTGCCTTTCTTGACTTTAATTTCAGGAAAGTATTTGAAAGATTTATTTTCAAAGGAATATTTTCAAATCAAACGATTAATGCCCTTTTTAATAGTTGGGTTATGCATTTTTTCTTTACCATTTTTACTTTGGAAATGGCAAAGCAATTTATGGTTGGTTTATTCATATAATGATGAAGGATTCAATTTTAAGCAACCTCATTTTTTTGATTTTCTATACTCATATCAAAAAGGATGGTTGCTTTGGAGTCCATTACTTTTTCTTTCTATTATAGTTAGTGGATTCTATTTTTCAAAAAAGTCGTTGTTTCAATTAATAAGTTTTATGTTACCATTGGTATTCATTGTTTACGTGTTATCTTCCTGGTGGTGTTGGACTTACGGAGCAGGTTTTGGTCAACGACCAATGATCGAATTTTTACCATTTCTAGCAATTGGGGTTGCTTTATTTTTGAATGAATATAAAAGATTCAATTTTGTTTATTTCTTGATTTTACCTTTCTGTTGTTTATCTATGATTCAGAGTTATCAAATTACAAATAGCATTTTGAGTGGTGGAACGACAACAAAAGAGCAGTATTGGAGTCATTTTTTACAATTGAAAAGAGATGCTCCGAGTGTTGTTGTTTCGGCTAATTGGAAATTAATTGATCAACATGAATTTAATTCAATACAGAAAATAGATAAAAATCATCCTTTTTCTCATTCAATCAAATCAGTTGAATTAGCATCTGTTAAAATTGCTGTTTTATCAGTGGAAATAGCCTCAGATGAAAACAAACCGGATCTTCGGTTGGTATTATGCAATAAAGATGGAACGTTGTATAAGGATGTATATTTAGGTGAACACATTTCAAGTTCACTGACACAAATGGAGTTTAAAATTGAATTTCCAGATTTGAAAAATCAAACCCTAATTTTTTATGTTTGGAATGGTGATTCGGAAACTAAAGCGGAGATCACAAAAATGGGATTGAGTTGTTATAAATAATTCAAAATTTCCAATTTAAAACTTTCCAAGCAAGAATACCGGTCAAACATACAGTGCCAATATCTGCAATCATAAACCAAATTGGATGAGGAATCATCGCTAAATTTGAAATAGTTGCCATCAACATGATTATGAAAACAAGTAAAAACGGAATAGCCGATTTCTTTTGAATTTTTTTAGCAACAAAAATGCCAGCAAACAAAGAAATTCCATGGCCAACAATAAGTGTGATTAAAGCAGGCAAAGGTATACTATCTATTAATGCTTTTAACTCATTGTAGTTTTTTGGATTGATTTTAACTTTTACAGGAAACAAATTCATACCAATCATTTCTATAATATAAATCAGTACAAAACAAATGATTATACCAAGAATAGAGGCAGAGATTGTTCTCATAGTTTTAATTATTAGTTAAAAACAAAGCATTGACAAAAAACAATTTACCATTTTCCCAGAATCCTCTGAACAAAGGATTATCAACCATATAGATTAAACTACCATTTCCCATATTCTCTTGACCAAAGATCAAAGATTTAGGTTGATTCTTGATTGCTTCGCAACCTGCAAACCCAGCAACAACTTCTGGTTTTTCATCTAGATATACTACATTACCACCATCTTTTAACCATTCATAAGAACTAGATGACAATTTTAAAGAGTAATAAGTGTCACCATATCCAAAAGCTAGAGGATGTGTTTGTTCAACTTTACATTTAAAAATGGCGCCTGTAATAGTATTTTTTATCGCTTCACGTTCTTCTTCATTGTATTTAATGTGTGGATGTTCGTGTCTTTCGGCACCTTTTTCAGCATCTTCGTCCTCTTCTTCGTCAGATTCTTCCTCTGTCGATTTAGATTTCAAAGAATAGCCATTCTCACTTGAGAAATTACCTACTGCTTCGCCAATTGCAATTACTTTTCCTCCTCTTGAAATCCAATTTTTTAATTCTCCATGGCTCTCTGCTGAGGATAAAGTGCCATACCAACCTTCAGGCACTATTAACACATTAAATTTATCTAAAGATTTAAAACTGAAATCATTGATATCTACGACAGTTATTGGATAATGCAATTGCTCTTCAAAGAAATGCCATACTTCACCCACATTCAAAGAAGAGGTTTCAGCGCCACTTAACAACATGATTTTTTGATTGGGAATCAATTTTACACTCGATGAACCAAAGTCATTTCCTGAATTCACCATTCCAGTTGGAGTTGGTGTCAATTGAACATTCGTAGCATTTGCTAAGTCGGTCACTTCTTTGGCAAAAGTGGCAGATTCATTGTCTCCTTTTGCGATAATTAAAGTTCCTCTTTCGTAATTTTTGCCGTTTAAAACGAACGGATTTTCAGCATAACGAACACGAATGCCTTTTTGAAGTAATCCTGTCATGAATTGAGCATCTTTCATGCTGTTCCAATCACACAAATAGGCGTAAGCACCTGCAACAATTTCGTTTTTAATAGGCACAACTTTTTCAGCAAATCCAGAAATTAATGTTTCAGAAGCAATGGCGTCTAGTCCATAAGCATAAGGCAATGACCAAGCTGTTATGTCATACGTTAATGAATCGACTAACTTTGTTTTAGGTTCAAACAAAACATTCACCAATGTTCCTTTTATCTGATTTGTACTAACAATCAAATGATTTTCTGTAGCCTTCATACTCCCAGCACTGCAAGTCGCATAATCATAACCTTTCACAGTTGCTCCTCCACCAAATGAATAGCTGATTTTATGTCCATCCAATAATTTTCTTAAATCTTGAATTCTATCTGGATTTCCACCAACTACAAAACTTTTGTATTTATAATTTTTAGAATTGGCGAAATTTTGGAATTCCGTAATCAGTTTTTGAGATTGTAGATGTGCATATTCTACAGTTGATAATCCTGCTGCATGGTGGTGCTGAAGCCGGTCTACTAACGTCAATGTATCTCCATCACGGTTGATAACCCCTAATCCTGCACTTGAGCTTCCACCTTGTTCGTAAGTCATTCCGATTGCCCCAGAAAAAGTAGGGTAGGTGTCACCATAACTTGGGTAAAGCAAATCAAAGAATTCTTTTGTAAAGTAAAACCAACCATTTTGATCAAAATACTTCGCGTTATTTTTTCCAACGCCATTTTGAAATTCCCGTTGCCATTTTGTAATTACTTCATGGTACGGTTCAGCAGCCGGAGCAAAATAATATGGTTCATTAATACTTTGTTCATGAAAGTCAGCATGAACGTGAGGCAACCATTGATTATATAATGCGATTCGTTCTTGAGATTCTTTTTGTGTAAGCCACGCCCAATCTCTGTTTAAGTCAAATAGATAATGGTTTGGACGTCCACCTGGCCAAGGTTCGCTGTGTTCTGCGCTCATTCGGTCCACATTCATTTCTTTGTTTTGGTACTGATTGAACCAGTTCACATAGCGATCTCTTCCATCTGGATTGATACACGGATCAAGTATAACGACAGTATTTTTCAACCATTCTTGCTTTTGTGTAACCAGTTCATAAGCTGTCAACATTGCGGCTTCAGTGCCAGAGCTTTCATTCCCGTGAACGTTATAACTCAACCAAACAAGTGTGATTTTTTCATCTTTGTTCAAATTCCCATGATTTGCTTTAATTTGTTCTAAATTTTTCAGGTTTTCTTCTGTAGAAATATAGGCTACAAGCAATTCTCTGTGCTCATTTGTCGTTCCATATTGCTCCAGACGGACATTCTTTGGCGCGTTTTTCTCCAGTTGTTTGAAGTAATCAACTACTTGATGATGACGCGAAAAATAGGTTCCTATTGGATAACCAAGAAATTGGTCTGGTGATTGTACCGTTTGACCGTTAGATGAAAAAACAACAAGTGTTAAGAGCGAAAGAAGAGAACGTTTCAGCATTCAGAATAAATTTTTGATTCATCCAAATTTAATGATTAGTTTGAAATAGGGGCAGGAATGGTGAAAATGGTTTCGTTGAGGAGGGATTTTTGTTTTGGAATGTCACCAGCAGATTTTGCAGAAATACGCAGAGGGGATTTGAAATTATTTATATAGTCTTTTGAAAATCAAGATCACTTTCAAATTCTATGACATTTTTTTGAAGAATATCAATATATTTTATTTTCACCTTTGCATTTTCATTTTCTATAAAAGTGAGAGATAAAGTTCTAACTCTATCATCGCGATTCATTATAAAACCGTTTGTTGAGTTTGTATAAGAGTATAAAAAACTATTTACATCTTCAAAAGTAAATACATTTCTGTCTTTAATCCATTTTTTAAATAACAGTTTTCTTTTTACTTGAATCTCTTTGGTATACAAGGTTGAGGAGGACCAAATGTGAGCTTGATTTGTTTTCTTAATGTTCTTATGTTTTTTAAGACCATCCCATACTAGTTCATACAAATTGTTTTCCGAAAATAAAATCAAAGTAAAAGGTTCAATATTTTCTAAATCAATTTCCGGCCAATGGCTTATCGGAGTTTTCAATGTCAAAAGTTCTGTCACAATTAACCCTCTACTTTTCCGATAATTAGTAGTAGAAATATGTTTTTCAAATGCACCGTTAAGAACAACCATAAAATTACCAAAAGCGTTGTAACCAATCCAAGTACCAAGCATTGGTGGCACAATAGGCTTCACAATTTCTAAACCATTTTCGATATGTTTTTGTGGTGGGTAGGAAAAATTTCGCGAAGGACTTTCATCTCTATTCGATGTGAGAACAAAGCCTTTTTTTGTTGGTATAAATAGTACTGTACACACAATTGTTTATTTCGTTTGAATCAATTTCATTTTTTTGAATTTTATTTTTTTTGCCCCTGAAATAATTTGGAAAAAAGCCACACTTAAAAATAAAACAGCAATTCCATAATGAATTAAAAGTGAATTTTTTTCAATGAAATTTGATTTGAGATATCCCAAGTAATTAAACAAACTTAATGCTATTAATGTCCCAAAAGCTGCACTCACGGCATAAATGAAAAAACTTTTAGTTCTTAATGTCAAAATATTTTTTTCAATTAAATATGAATTCCATGAAAACCAAAATGGTATTTGAACTAAATTAAATAAACTCATAGAGATTCCTAAATAAAACGAATTATAATTTCCTTGAACTCGAATTGTATTTGCCAATTGTTGATTTGAATTGAATAACATATAAATGGCAATAATTAAAAGAAAAAATCCAATTATTAATTGGGAAAACTTAAAAAATATAGAGCTTGGATTGATTTTTTTTGTGCAAAAAAGCGTAAGAATAACAAATAATAATTCAATTAGAGCAACTCCAATAGAGAAGTGAAATGACAGTAAAAAGCCTTGATTTTTAGATAGATAAAGTGCTGTTAAATTTAAAACGCCAAAAGGTAATGAACCAATAAAACTAATACTTAAAGCCGCAAAAATCAAAAAGAGTGATTGAATTTGTTGGTTTTTCATAGTTTCATTGTATTTAACTTGGAACTAAAAGATTTATATCTTTTGAATAAGCGAAAACCTTCTTTCAAACTTAGCTTCTCTATTCCTTTTTTGGAATTTTGATTGCTAATTTTCATCATCATATTCCAATGCTTCATGATTTCTTTCCAAGCAAAAAACAACTTGTTTTTGGGGTCGTAAATATGAGTTGGTTCACTTCCAGATCCATTTACTTCTATGATCACAAAATTTTCACCTATTTCTAGTTCTTCCCAATTTTCAAATTTAATATCTAATCTACCAAAATAAAAACCTTCAAAAGAATTGCAAATTTCATTAAAAGTATAAGTTAATTTATTAGTAATTTGAATAGAAGCATCTAAAAATAAGGAACCTCTTGAATGGTTTCCTATATCTAACAATAAAAAAAGTTCTCCTTTTGCTAATACTTTATTTAATATCTCGTGATTGATGATTTGTTTTAGTGCTTTTAATTGGAGTAAATAACGTTTATTTTTTTTTAATAAATTTAAAATAGTGGATGTTCCATCTCCGACAATTCGAATATTTTCTTTCCTGACAATTCCCGTAATTTTGCCTTCTTTTTCATTTGGCATTTTGACATAAAAAAGTCCTATTTCATAGACTAAATCTATTTTTTCTTGAATTAAATAATCTAAAGGGCATTTTTGATGATAGCGTTCCAATTCACTCAAATTATGTATCAAGGTTACGCCAACACCTTTTGCTCCAATATCTGGTTTAGCAATAAAAGGATAAGTAAAATTTCTTTCAATTTCCAAGGTTTTTAAATCATTATTTTTTTTAATCAAAGTGGTCTTTGGAAAATATTTTTGACCAAAACGCTCTTGTATTTTCCATTTTGATTCTAAAATAAAACCGCCGTTTTCAATTCCTGGATTAGCACCAATAAAAAAGAAAAAATCCCTCGATTTAATCATTAAATAAAGTAGGTATGGTAAAATGGGTAAATAAACAAGATTAGAATTCCAATATTCCCAATACCTAAATTTAATGTACAATGTCTTAATTTTAAGCTTCAATCTCATTAATTATCATTTTACTTGTGTTTTTCGATACTCAATTGTCGCATATGCAAGACCAAAACAGTCATCTGTCAAATTAATTTCCATAAGGGATAAAGCTACTTTGATTAATGCCATATGATGAATTGTATGTTCCAAATTGTAATGCAATTCACGCTTATAATTTGTTTTTACCAAATCCTGTTTTTCGCAATCTTCTACAATTAATACTAGATCTTTATCTGCTTTAATCATATTTTTGATGATAAAGTCTAAATTTTCAATTGCAAAACTTGGATTTGTTTCAATTCGAATATCTCTGTCTCGCTTATCATAATTGATTTCTCCACTATCATGAAAGTTTGTTAAACTGTAAAATATCTCAATGATATGTCGTACATGTTGTCCAATAGATGAATCCCCTAGTGCTATGATTTTATTTGTATAATCTTCTTTGTCAATGGCGATAAGCAAAGATTTTATGTCTTCAAGTTGCTTGTTTATTTTGAGATATATTAATTCCATTAGTTTTAAAATATAATAGGTGCAATTAAAAATGAAAAACGAATTCTGGAGATAAAACAAAGGCTCGTGTCAAACCATCAGGTCTAATTTTTCTTATAATTACTGGAAAACCAGTGCTAAGTCCTAAAGTTATCTGTTTCGTAAGTTTGTACTCCATTGATCCAGTAATATTTAAGGTTAAACCTTCGGAGCCACTAATTTGTATGGAATTGCCAATTATATCTATGTAACTATCGTTTCCTAAGTGATAAATTCCTAAAAGACCAGTATTCATTTTGATTTTTTTTGAAATATTAAAAAGGTATTTGAATCGCAATAAAACATCACCTTTCCTATTGAAAAAATTTGAGGCTGGATAAGTAGAAATCAAAACACTATCCCATAAATTTGTTCTAAATTCATTTTTGTTCGCTCCAGATAGTGGAAGTTGTAACGCAGTTGAAAATTGCCAATGATCATTTGAAAGAGTTACTCCTGTTAATAAATCTAAAGTCCCCAAACTACTTTGATATTGCATGGGTAGCGATAAATCATTTACTTTTAAATTAGCATTGTTTAATGGGATTTTAAAACCTAGCATAAAAGATTTGTTCCATTTTTGTTCTAATTTATATATTCCTGCGAGGTATAAATCTCCCAAACCAAAAATTGAAGCCAAATTTCCGTTTGCATAATTGCCAGCAACTTTACTTTGAAAAGCCAGGTTTTTATTGATTTTATAATCATATTGTATTGCTGGTGTTGAAACGAACACCTTGTCATCACCAATCCCATTAGTAAAAATGGTACTTATTTTATGTTTAAATACCTCACTAGTATCTTTATTTCCCGGGTTATTTCCAATGGAACAAAATCCTGCATCACTGCAACCTTGTGAATATGAAGCAAACACATAAAAAACATTAAAATATATTAAGAGTAGTTTTATCATAATTATTTTTTTTGGAAATTATTTTTATAGTTAGAAAGCTTATCTCGCTCTATATAAAGGATACATGAGGCTAAAATAAGTTCAAAGACGGCAAGGCCAAAAAGCAATCCCCCATCATTGTTTGATGCAATTCCGATAACCAAAAAATGTGAAAATACGGCACCTAACATTAGTCCTATTGTCAAGGCTGCACCGATAAACGTTGATTTTGGAATTAATAAAAGTATACTGGCAACTAATTCAATACAACCAGTGCCAATTCTTCCCCAAGGTTCAACTCCTAATTTACTGAATAATTCAACTGATTCTGCTTGAGCTGTAAATTTGAAATAGAGGGTTTGTAATAAAATAAGGCTTGATACTATTCTTAAAACCCAAAAAAAAGTTGTGTTAAATTTATTCATGACTTTTATTTTATATATTTTTTCCAGTTTTTATTTGCTTTGAGTAGAAGATTATTCTCGTTTTTATTCCAAGTAATTAATGTATTTGTGAAATAGGCATTGTAAAATAAATATAATTTTCCGTCAATAATCTTAAAGGTTTCAGGATCGATTTCTACTTTCTCTCCCGAATTCCCCATTGCATATGCGCACCATCCGCCAAATTCAGGTTCATATTTTTCTGGATTGGCTTTAAACTTTTCTAAATTACTTTTGGAATTAAATCTGTAAATTGCACCATTCTTAGCGAATTGAAATTCTTTTTTTCCTATGATTGCTTTTCCTGAAAAATATGAAACGGCGTCATATCCTTGAATCGCTATTTTGTTTTCTAAATTCCGAACCTCCTTTTGGCTAAATGTATTTGAAATATTAAAGATCAAGATCAAAAATAATAAGCTAAATTTTTTAAACATAACTTATTGAATAATAATTTTCTTAACTAATTGACTATTTTTTCCAACAATTGAAACAAAATAAATACTTGATTTTAAAGAACTGACATCAAGTATTTGAATAAAATCACTTTCTATCATTTTTTCGCCAAGTAAGTTCAAAATTTCAATTTTGTAATTGGATAAATCGAGATCACTTTGTATTTCTAAGAACTTGTCATTATTTATAAATAACTTAGTATTGTCAAAATTGGTGTTTACTTCATTTATTTTAGCCACGTTACAACTCGTTATGTGATTGTATAAATTGCTTGTTGTCTGAGTTCCAATCAACGTGATTGTTTTATCAGGACAAATGGCATAAATCATGGGGTAAAAATTGACAGCATAAGAACTTACAATTTGATTTAAAGCAGCTCCTTCAGGATTTATTTGAGGATAGTTAGTTCCTTCTACCCAATTTCCTTGAGTTGCTCCACTTATTCCATAAAACTCGTTTGTCCCATTGTTGGCATCTAATTCAATAGCCATAACAAAAACATCATTAGTAATAGTGCCTGGACCATATTGATCATACAAATCAGTTAAAGATTGTGTATTGTGGTAACTCCAACAATAAGGACAATGACACGCAAAAAAATCAATGTAAACAGTTTTTCCAGCATCTAGATAAGAATATAAATCTTGCTGATTTCCGTTTATATCTGTTAAGGTGAAATTTGGTGCTACTGATCCGTTTGCCAACTGAGCAAAATTTGATTTAACAAAAAATAGACCTACACCAATAAGAATTAAAATTTTCTTTTTCATATTTACGTTTTTTGAAATGGATTTATTTCAATAGACGAATGAAAAAGGTTTTCCTTACAAAGATTATTTATTTAAGTGATTATTTATAGAATTTTGAATATTATCTTTTTTAGATTCACTCATTCTATGTGGCGGATTTTCTTCTAGTTTATTTTTGAATTCCAAAATTGATGTTCTAATTTTTTGCAATTGTTTTTCAAATCGCTTACAGGGAGGACATAAATTGACATGGACATAATACTTAAATTTTTGTTTAAAATTAAGTTGTCTTGCCTCTTTTAATGAGCTTAGATGAGTGGCCTCTTTACAATTTATGAAAAATGACATATTAATTTGAATTAAGTGTTAAACCAATTTTTATCTAAACATTCTCTCATGATTAATTTTGAACGATGAATCATTGTCCAGTAATTAGACGAACTTATTTCATTTTCCTTACAAATTTCTTTAGGGTCTATTTCATCAATATATTTAGCAATAAAGATTGCCTTCAATTTTTCTGGAATTTTTTTTAAACAAACAGAAAAAACAGAAAAAAATTCAACTGAATTCATTTTAGCTTCTTGCTCCGGCATCCAATTTATTGGCATTTTTTCAGTCGTCCAGTGAGCCTCACTATAGTTGTTTTTTTTGAAAAAATTGGTGTAAAATGAATCTGCAGTTTCATTCAAATATTTCGCGGCATTTTTTAAAACATCCTTTTTCCGATAATAATCAATTATTTTATTATTCAAAATCGTTAGTAACCATGTTTTTTCACTTGCTTCCTCTCTAAAACTTGAAATATTTGTCAATGCAGACAAAAATGTATCTTGAACAATGTCTTGAGCAATTTCCTTGTTAGAAATTTTTAACATCGTCAAGGAAACAAAATAATCAGAATATTTGTCTATCCAATTTTTAGGATCTAACACATTCAATACAACCATAACTATTCATGTGACTTTGTAAGTTTTATAAGTTCGCTTCATTTTGATTTTGCACATTTCCTTGCATCTTGAGACCTTATATTATCCCCTTCACTCTCAATAACTCATCCAGTGCTTCAATATCAGAATAAAGAACATCCCTTGCTTTACTTCCTTGGAAAGCGCCGATGATTCCCATTCCTTCTAATTGATCAACGATGCGCCCTGCACGGTTGTATCCCAATTTCAATTTACGTTGTAACAAACTAGCTGAACCCTGTTGATTGATGACAACTATTCGTGCTGCATCGGCGAACATTACGTCCAATTCGTTCATGTCGATATCGCTTCCTCCATCGCCACCTTCACCAACGTATTCAGGTAAAAGTAATGCCTCTGGATAAGCTCGTTGATTTCCAATGAAGCTACAGATTTCTTCCACTTCTGGCGTGTCAACAAATCCACATTGTAAACGTTGAATGTCTTG
>VFKM01000169.1 GCA_009885545.1 Flavobacteriales bacterium | reverse complement strand
TTTCGTATTGACGAATGGATGTAAACTTAAGCATGGCCTAACGTTCGAGTACAAGCCTAAAAATTTACGTGTAGTAACATTCAAACTTTTATATCCCCCACCTTGTGGAGTTGTTATAGGGGCTTTCAAGAAAACCTTGTTTTTTCTTATTGTTTCCCAAGATTCTGAAGCAATACCAGAAGTGTTTCCAGCAAGGTAAACTTTCTCACCTATTGCAATCTCATCGATTTCTATTTGGGCACCTGCAGCCAAGATTATTTCTAAAGTGGCGTCCATTATCTCAGGACCAATTCCGTCTCCTTTTGCTACTGTTATTCTTGTCATCGTTTTTATTTTGTTATTTTATTAATTAATCTATTAGGTATGGTAATTTACCATCAGTAATAATTATTTTACTATTAGTCGATTTTGAAAGTTCTATAAAGGCTTCAATACTTCTAATCTTTATAATTTGATCCGTTAAACCTTCGGAAAGTATTTTTTGCGCATCTCTAGTACCAGTTGCTTCTATGGTTTTTCTTTCAGCATTTAATTTTTCTTGTTGCAAAATAAAAACCATCCTCATAGCATCTTGTTCTGCTTGTAATTTTTGTTCGATTGAACTTGCAAGTCCTGCTGGCAATTGAATACTTTTCATTAAAACAGCCTCAATAAGTATTCCTTGGTCAGAAAGAGTTTCTTCCATTTTAATTTTAATTGCATTCTCTATTTCAGCTCTCATTCCTGAATGCATGTCTTTTGCAAAATATTTAGAACATACATCTGCAGATGCCGATCTAAACACATTAGATATAATATTTTCATATCCAAGACCAATGCTGCTGATTACTTTTGGAACACTATTTTGTTCAATTCTGTAAAGAATAGATATTTGAGCAGTAACACTTAACCCTTCCTTACTTGGCAAACTCAGCGACAATTCAATGTCGTTTATCTGAATATTTGTTTTAATTACTTTCGTAGTAAATGGATTGAACCAAACTGGACCTGGAGTATGAATTTTGTCTGAAAGTTTCCCTAGATTTTGTTTTACTCCAATTTCTCCGGGTCTTACAATAGCGCAACTTGTGAATGCTAAAGAGACAATGACTGTAGAAAAGAATTTAATTTTTTTCATGATGTATGTTTTAGAACATGACAAAATTGGAGATTCAAATTCATAAGTTTTTATTTATCTTTGTAATATAAACCATAAAAATATTTTATGAATTATACATTAAATCAATTGCAGATATTCTTGAAAGTCGTGCAAACAAAAAGCGTAACAAAGGCCGCGGAGGAATTGTACCTTACTCAACCGGCCGTTTCTATTCAGTTAAGAAACTTCCAAGATCAGTTTGACATTCCCTTAACCGAAGTTGTTGGCAGAAAAATTTATATAACTGATTTTGGATTCGAGATTGCTGAAGCGGCTGAGAATATTATCAATCAAGTTTATGCCATAAACTATAAAACTTTGGCCTACAAAGGTCAGTTAACGGGACGTTTAAAGGTTTCAGTAGTATCAACAGGAAAATATGTAATGCCTTACTTTCTAGCTGATTTTATGGAACAACATGCTGGGATAGAATTAATGATGGATGTTACCAATAAAAACAAAGTTATTGAGAGTTTGGAAAATAATGAAGTTGATTTTGCTCTTGTGTCTATTTTGCCAAATTCATTAAACATAGAGAAACTCGATTTACTTCAAAATAAGTTGTACTTGGTAGGTAGTACAAAAACAAAAATTGAAAAGTCGACAAATACAAAAGAATTCTTTAAGGAGTTGCCATTAATTTTTAGAGAAAAAGGTTCAGGGACGAGACAAGCCATGGAGGGTTTTATTGAACACAATAATATATCAGTCTTAAAAAAGATGGTGTTAACATCTAATGAGGCAGTTAAACAAGCATTGTTGGCTGGTTTGGGATATTCTATTATGCCATTAATCGGAATTAAAAATGAACTAAACACCAATGAATTGAATATTATCCCAATCAACGGTCTTCCAATTAAAACAACATGGAGTTTGATATGGTTAAAAGGGAAGAAACATTCGCCCGTTTCTAAGTCTTTTTTAGCGTATTTGGAAAAAGAAAAATCACAAATTGTGCACGATAAATTTAGCTGGTATGAGCAGTATTAGAGTGAAAATTTAGATTTCATTTCTTTCTCAAACGTTGAAATCCTATCCAGCATATTCAATAGAAATCAACTTCCATTCGTTGTTAAATCTTTTGAAAAACAACATCACAGAAGATTCATAAGTTTCTTGGGTTTCAATATCTGTGTAATACGACATCAAATTGATAATTAACTGTATTTCACCAGAATCATCTGTGTAATGCGTTAAGTCATTGAATGTTTTCTCTCGTAAAAGTGCTCTTAACTCTTCAGTGAATATTGATTCAATATTACCTACGTAATCTTCTTTTGACCAAGCTCCTGATTCAGTTTCTAAACCAATAGCATATCCCCAAGATCCTTGTAATGGGAAATTTGTTTGGTTGATGATTTTTGCAGTGTCATAATCTACAATGGCTTTGATGTTACTTTCCCAAAATGCAACTACGACATTGCGTTCTAATTTTTGACTAAAGATTGGTGAAATAGAAATGAGAATGGTAGCAATTAGTAAAAGGCGTTTCATAAGTCTAATTTTTAATAAATATAGGATAATTTCAATTTTATGTATCTTTCAACTCGAAATAAATGTTCAAGATCAAAAATGAGAATCAATTTTTATGCCCTATTTGTTGGGATGATTTTATTTACAAGCTGTGATTCAGAAAAGAAAATGAAAATTACAATCGAATCGAGAATGTTATTGGAGCAGGTTCCTTCTGCTTCTGGAATTGAATACTTAGATAACAAATTTTGGATTGTGGGTGATAATTCGCCCTGGCTGTTTGAATTGAATCACGAATTTTATATACAAAATAAGTACCCAATATTCTCTTTGAAAGAAGTGAAAAATAGCATTCTTCCGAAAAATAAAAAACACGACTTCGAGGCATCTACTTCAATTATATGGGAAAATGATTCCGCTCTTTTTGTTTTTGGATCAGGATCGAAATTAAATCAAAGAAATTATGGAAGACTGATCCAATTCGGTTTTGAACCAACGGTTACTGAATTTGATTTGGTTGATTTTTATGCGTTAATCAAAGATGAAGCGAAGCTAGATGAAGATGAGTTTAATCTTGAAGCAGCAGCAATAGTTGAGGATAGATTATACTTGTTTAACCGTGGAAAGAACAAAGTTGTTTCAATGAAAATAGATGATTTTAAAGCATATTTACTAAAGGATAAGGACAAGTTTAAATTAAAAGTAAACAACATTGATCTCCCTTCAATTGGCGGTATTCAAGCTGGTTTTTCTGGAGCGACAACCGATGTTGTAAATGGGAATATAATTTTTACGGCTTCGGTGGAAAATACTTCTGATTGGGTGAAAGATGGTGCTGTTTTAGGAAGTTATATAGGCGTTATTGAAATCGATAAACTTCAAAATCATTATATCCCTCAATATTCTCTGCTCTCTAAAAATGGTGAAGCCGAGCTTTTAAAAGTTGAATCGATTGCCGTTGTTTCTTCTATCAATAAAACATTGAAGTGCGTCATAGTAACCGATAGCGATGGCGGGAATTCTGAATTGCTAAATATCACAATCGAATATTAATTCCATAATGCGAAACCACTTCGCTTGAAAAAATCATTCTTTATTCGAAATTTTCCCTTGAAGAGACATAAGAATCGCAATAGTTCTAGTTTTTGGGAAATGAGCCAATAAAATTATCAATATCACCGTAATTGGAACACTGACAATCATTCCAGTTATCCCCCAAATTGCTCCCCAAAATGCTAAAGCAAATAATGCAATAAGTGGACTAATATTCAAAGAATCACCCATAAGTTTAGGTTCAACTATGTTGCTAATCAATGTTTGAATTGTCCCCAAAACAAATAAAATAATCAACGCATAATTAATATCACCAAATTGAATCATTGCGAAAAGAGTAGGAAGTATGACTGCTAACAATGCTCCAATTACTGGAATGAAATTCATGATGAAAACAATGAATGCCCATAACAAAGGGGAATCAACTCCGAATGATAATAATGCTATGAAACAAATAACCGATGAGATAAAACTAATGAGTGTTTTTAATCCAATATAGTTTGTTATAGAATGTTCGATATTTATCAATAAGTTCTTGATTTGTGCATGTTTTTCAGGTTTTGAAAAGATCAACAGTATTTTCTTTTTGTAATTCGATTCTTCAATGAAAAGAAACAATAGATAAAAAAGTGCCATCATAAAACTCCCCATAAATTCAGTTATTGAATTTAATAAAGGGTTAATTATGGACGAAATTTGAAATTGTTGAATAGCATTGGAGATATCTTTAGAAATATCAATGCCGAAAGTGTTATTAATTTGAGAAATTATTCCATCAATATTCGATTGATAGAAAGAAAATGATTTCACAAGACTTTGACCATTGGAAACAAGCATTTTCCCCATAAAAGCTATTAGCGAGAAAATAAATAAGGAAGCTATAATGTTTTTAATCCATGATGGAATTTTATCCTTCACGAACGAGTTTTTATCAATAAATCTTCGAATCGAACGAATCAAAAAATAAATCAACAAAGCAAATAAAAACGGAAACAAGATCGATTTTCCAATTATCAAGACCAATACACAGCCAAAAATGATAATTATATTACTTGCGAAATTTGATATATTCATAATTCAAATATAAGGTATTCGTTGTTGCTACAAGTTATAATTTGGAAGAAGTAATGAACCGATAATTTACATCGACATTTAATCCGCTATTTCGCTCAGAATGAACAAGAATAAAACAATTATCTTGATACCAATCTGTAGCAGTTTCAAATTTAATCACACCTTTTTTAATATTAATTTGTTGTGTCATAGTTGTTGGACTCGTGCCAATCAGAACTGTAATATTCTCGGTGGAATTCCCAGTGATTTCAATTTCTAAAGAATAGGGCTCACCTTGACTGTCGTGTTTTACCAATTCCAACACCTTGAGACTTGAATTCTTGCCAATATGTATTGTTTGAGTTTGATTGTTCCAATAAATATCTTTAAGAAAATATCGATAAGAAATATAACTAACAATGATTAGTAAAACAATAGGAACGAGAGACTTAAGTAGTTTTATTTTTAACATGCGCTGTGTCCTTAAATGTTCTTGAATTTAAAATATGAAATTTAAATTTGCTTTTTAAAAAACAAATTTAATACATTTGCACTGTCATTTCCACAAACGGTGGATCTAAGATTTATAAAGAAGAGGTGAGAGATAGGCTCGCAGACCCTCTGGCAACCAACTTTAAGTCCCGATTAATCGGGATTGGAAAACCGGTGCCAATTCCTAATTCCGAATGTTCGGAAGAATATAAATAGAAAAAAATGGAGAAGAAACAGTTTTCAGTTTACCAAATGACAAAAAATCCCAATCAAGAGATTTTAATACTTAATTCCTTCAAAGGAAACAATTTGATGCATTGCATGTGCTGTTGTTGTATGTGCTGCTAATTCCATAATTCTTTTAATGGTTTTTATTGCAATCTGAATACTCAGAGGCAATTCTTTTATCAAATTTTTTCAATTTCAAATTTATCATGAGTAAAACAATAATCTTTAATACTGAAAATAATTTTCAGCTCGAAAGCGGTGAACAAATCCCACAACTTTCCATCGCATACAATACCTACGGAACGTTTGATCCAACAAAAAACAATGTGATATGGGTTTGCCACGCACTTACCGCTAACAGCGATGTGTTTGATTGGTGGAAAGGTGTATTTGGTGAAAATGACTTGTTTAATCCAAATGAACATTTCATTGTTTGTGCCAATATTCTAGGTTCACATTATGGCACTAGTGGACCTTTGAATACATTTTCTGAAGACAAACCAGTTTTAGATTTGTTTCCATTTGTTACCACAAGAGACATGGCTCGAGCACATGAATTATTGCGTCAAGAATTGAAAATCGAAAAAATTCAGTTGTTAATTGGCGCTTCTTTAGGAGGACAACAAGCAATGGAATGGTCAATTGAACAACCTTCAATCATTGAGAACTTAATCTTGATTGCGACAAATGCGCGTCATTCTGCTTTTGGAATTGCATTTAATCAAACCCAACGATTGGCATTGTTTGCCGATCAAACTTTTGGGAATGGAAACGTAGATGGCGGAAGACATGGATTGATTTCCGCTCGAGCGATTGCAATGTTGAGCTACCGGTCGTATGATGGTTATGCAAAAACGCAGACCAATCCTGGGAATCACACAACAGATGATTTTTTAGCTGCTTCATACCAAGAATATCAAGGGGAGAAATTAGCAAAACGATTCAATGCCTATTCCTATTTGATATTATCCAAAGCAATGGATGCTCACAATGTTGGAAGGAAGAGACCATCAATAGAAATAGCTTTGCAACAAATAAAAGCGAAAACATTGGTTATTGGAATAGAATCAGATTTGTTATTTCCAATAAAAGAACAAGAGTTTTTGAGCGAATGGATTCCAAATGCCTTTTTCGGAAAAATAGATTCTGATTTTGGTCACGATGGATTTTTGGTCGAAAACACACAATTAACAGCATTAATCTCGGACTTTTTGCACAATGATTTCAAGCAAAATCGTCCAACAATATTTAAAACAACATCAAAAAAAGAACTAGCATGAGAAATAAATTAAACATCGGATTATTTGGATTTGGCATAGTAGGAACTGGTCTTTATGAAGTATTGAA
>VFKM01000123.1 GCA_009885545.1 Flavobacteriales bacterium | reverse complement strand
TCTTGCAGCAACGGCTCGTCCAATTTATATTGCTGGACCAAGAGTAGCACCGAGCTTTTTTTATTTTAAAAAATGGGCAGATGAAAGGACACTTGATTCCTATTCTGAAGTTTCAATTGGTCTTTTAAATGCAGATGTTAAGGGGAGTACTTGGTGGAGGTATAGATATGATCCTTTTCATTTTGGAACTATCAGTGCTGATTTTTCTCAAGGATTTGATGTTATCAGAAGTTTTGATGCAATAACCCAAATTTATAAACGAGAAAATTTCATTGAAACCATTCAAGGTTCTATAAATCATGATTACGAATTATTCAATGGTTTTTACTGTGAAATTGATATGGCATATGCCGAAAGAAAAAGTTTAGAAGGGTATAAGTTTTTAACCATTTTTGATGATGCTATACCGAATAATGATCCAACTGAATTTGAAAAATATCAAGCACTAATTGGTGAAATGACTTTAAGATACACGCCAAAGCAAAAGTATATGCGAGAGCCAAATAGGAAAGTTCTTTTAGGATCAAGTTTCCCTACGTTCTATGCAACATACGAAAGAGGAATCCCCAAATTATTTGGGAGCGATGTGGATCACGAGTATTTAAGAGTTGGGTTAATGCAAACGTTTAAAATTGGAACGATTGGGACCTCGTCATATCATATCACTTCAGGGAAATTTTTAAGTTCAAAAAATCTTTATGCCGCGGATTTTAAATTCCAAAGAAGAAGTGACCCAATCTGGTTCTCCAATCCATTGTATTCTTTTCAAGGATTAGATTCATCCTTGCCTTCGGAAGATATTTTTTACGAAGCGCACTTCGTTCATCATGACAATGGTGCAATAATAAATAAAATACCGTTTATGAAAAAGACAGGTATAAGTTTAGCATTGGGTATAGGAGCATTGTATGTAAAAGAATATAATTGGCAGCATTATGAAATATTTGCTGGCATAGAACGTAATTTCAAGTTTTCTAAAAGACGATTAAGAATTGGCTTATATGGCGTTTTATCAGATGGAAATCAGATGTCACCTAGGGCCAATTACAAAATTTCCTTTGCTATTTTAGATGATAGAAATATGAAATGGAATTTCTAATTCCACTTCTATAATTTTATTGTCTCTTTTCTTATCTTTGAGCAAAATAAGCAGGTTATGTACGGAAAAATGAAAGACCATCTTCAAGCTGAAATAAAAGCTATTCAAGAAGGTGGAATATATAAACGAGAACGAATTATTACAAGTCCACAAGGAGCAAAAGTAAAAGTTAGTACAGGTGATGAAGTTGTCATCATGTGCGCAAACAATTACCTTGGTCTTTCTTCTCATCCAGAAGTAATTCAAGCTGCAAAGGACACACTTGATACACATGGTTTCGGAATGTCATCCGTTCGATTCATTTGTGGAACACAAGATATTCACAAAGAATTAGAGGCTAAAATCGCAAAGTTTTACGGTACAGAAGATACTATTTTATATGCTGCGGCATTTGATGCAAATGGAGGTGTATTTGAACCACTTTTTGGTGAAGAGGATGCGATTATATCAGACGAATTAAATCATGCTTCAATCATTGATGGAGTGCGTTTGTGTAAAGCAAATAGATATCGTTACAAACACTCAGACATGCATGATTTGGAGGAGCAATTGAAAAAAGCGCAAGCTCAACGTTTTCGTGTAATCGTTACAGATGGCGTTTTTTCAATGGATGGTGACATTGCTTTGATGGATAAAATATGTGATTTGGCTGATAAATACGATGCTTTAGTAATGACAGATGAATGTCATTCTGCCGGATTTATAGGTAAAACTGGTCGCGGTGTTCCTGAATATTGCAATGTTATGGATCGTGTAGACATCATTACTGGAACTCTCGGTAAAGCCTTAGGTGGAGCGATGGGTGGTTATACGACGGGTAAAAAAGAAATTATTGAATTGTTACGTCAACGTTCGCGACCTTATCTATTTTCAAATTCATTAGCCCCAGCAATTGTTGGTGCGTCTAACAAGGTATTTGATATATTAAGTTCGACTACTGAATTACGTGATAAATTAGAAGCAAACACAACATATTTTAAGGAAAGAATTATTGCAGCTGGTTTTGACATTAAGCCTGGTGACTCTCCTATAGTTCCAATTATGTTATACGATGCTGCACTTTCTCAACAATTTGCAGATGCTTTATTGAAAGAAGGAGTATACGCTATTGGATTCTTTTTCCCTGTAGTTGCTAAGGGAGCAGCGCGAATTAGAACGCAAATATCGGCGGCACATTCTATTGCTGATTTAGACAAAGCAATTGCAGCTTTTATAAAAGTTGGAAAAGAATTGAAGGTTATAAATTGAACTAATTAATTCAAAAAAAGCCTATAAATCAATAAATTTATAGGCTTTTTTTATGAAATTTTGTACCAAAGAAAAAGTGTAAATCAGGTTTGTTTTGTTATTTTTGAGTCGTACTTTTTTATATGAGATTCGTTTTTTACATATTTCTTTGTTGCTTTATCGCAAACACACTAACAGTTAGCGTGTTGAATCTTTCTATAGATCAAGATGACCTTACTGAAATTTCTTTAGATGATAGTGAGGATGATACAGAAGAAGAAGAAGAAGAAGAAGAAGAAGAAGAAAATGTTGATCCAAAGGATTTATTTTCTCACCAAATGATTCCAAATATTTTTACCCAATTTGATTTCGATAATAAAAAATCACTAATGATTTTATCAAAGAAATTATATTACAGTACCTATTTTAAAAATCTCTCCCCCCCTCCAGAAGTTATAGGTTAATTTTTAATAAAAAAATAATTTACCAATTTTAACGGAATTTTTAATGAAAAATATTTTTAAAACCTTACGGCAAGATTTGCCTTCAGGGTTAGTTACTTTTTTAGTGGCATTACCACTTTGTTTAGGTGTTGGATTAGCTTCTACAAATGTTGAATCAATAAACGGATTACCGAACGTTTTCTCTGGAATAATTGCAGGTATTATTGGCGGTGTTATCGTTGGCTTTTTTAGTGGTAGCAGAATTGGGGTTTCTGGCCCTGCAGCTGGTTTAATTACAATTCTAATCGCAGCGTTAACAACTCTAGGAAGTTTTGAAGGACTTTTGGTCGCTATTATATTGGCTGGAATCATACAAATCATTGCAGGTTTTGCTGGATTAGGAATTTTAGCTAATTATTTTCCTTCTGCTGTAATTAAGGGAATGTTAGCCGCTATCGGTTTGACATTAATTCTAAAAGAAATTCCGCATGCATTGGGTTATGACAAAGATTTCTTTGGCGATGATGCTTTTTTTCAATTAGACGGGCATAATACATTTTCAGAATTGCTATATGCATTTAATGCTCTACAGCCTGGTTCAATTATTATCAGTGTTGTTTCAATTGGTATTCTTATACTTTTTGAAAGGCCTTATTTCAAAAAAATAGCACTATTTAAAATTTTACCCGGAGCACTATTTGCTGTTGTAATTGCAGTTTTATTGAACACATTTTTCCAACTTTTCATCCCTTCAATAGGGGTTAATGGCAAGCATCTAGTTGAATTGCCTGTAATTAATTCCTTAAATGAAGTCACTTCAGTTTTGTCTTTCCCTGATTTTTCATTTTTGAATAATCCAAATGTTTACATTATTGCATTAACACTCGCATTTGTAGGCAGTTTAGAGACATTATTAAGTGTTGAAGCAACTGATAAATTGGATCCAGAAAAACACCATACACCGACAAATAGAGAATTAAAAGCTCAAGGTATTGGTAATATTCTTTCAGGATTGATTGGTGGATTGCCAGTTACACAAGTTATAGTAAGAAGTTCTGCCAATGTGAATGCAGGCGCAAAAACTAAAGCATCTACAATTATTCATGGGTTACTGTTATTAATCGCGGTTGCTTTTCTACCAAAAATAATCAATCTAATACCGCTAGCATGTCTAGCAGCGATACTTATTTTGGTCGGATATAAACTATCAAAAGTACAACTTTACAAACAGCTTTATATCAACGGTTTTGACCAATTTATTCCTTTTATTGCAACAATTCTTGGGATATTATTTACTGATTTACTTAAAGGAATTGGAATTGGAATAGCAGTTTCTATCTTTTATATTCTACGGAAGAATTTTAGAAATAATTACACGTTGACTGAAGAAGAAAAAGAAAATCAAATGCACATAAAAATAGTGCTATCAGAAGTTGTAACTTTTTTAAATAAAAGTAGCATGATCGAAACACTCAGTGCAATCCCAAATGATTCCTTCGTTACCATAGATGGAAGACAATGTGAATCTATAGATTTTGATGTATTGGAAATAATTCAAGAATTTAAATTAGTTGGAGCAGCAACAAGAAATATAGTATTAACAACAGTCAACATCCCGGAAATTAAATCGGTAAGTGGACATTAATTATAAAAGAAAAATGGAAAAATATTATACGAATTTATTAGACAAGAATAAGGCATGGGTTGCTAACAATTTAGAAAAAGACCCTGATTTTTTTAATCGACTTTCACAAGGGCAACAACCACCTATTTTATGGATCGGTTGCTCTGATAGTAGAGTCCCGGCTAACGAAATTATTGGAGCGCCTCCAGGTGAAGTGTTTGTACATCGAAATATCGCAAATATGGTTATTCACTCTGATATGAGTATGTTGAGTGTTTTGGATTTTGCAGTAAATGTGTTAAAAGTGAAACATGTCATAGTTTGTGGTCATTATGGTTGTGGAGGTGTAAAAGCAGCAATGTCTAACAAGCAAATTGGACTTATAGACAATTGGATTCGACATATCAAAGATGTTTATAGATTAAATGAAGATGAATTAAACTCAATTTCAGACGAGAACGAGCGGTTTAATCGTTTTGTTGAAGTGAATGTCAAAGAACAAGTTTTAGACGTTGCAAAAACATCTATTATCCAAAACGCTTGGTCAAATGGACAAGAAATTCATCTACATGGTTGGGTATATGATATAAAAGACGGAATAATTGAGGATCTTGATGTCACATTAAAAAACAACAGTTCATTATCTGAAGTTTATCAACTAGATTTGTAAGAGCAAATCGGTAAAAATGATTAGTGAACAAGTCGTTCAAAAAATAGGGCTTTTAGAAAGCGAATTTAAGAAACACTCAAATAGTGAAAACGGTCTTGCCATGTCGAAATACATGAAAGACCGTTTTCCATTTTTTGGAATTAATGCCCCACTTAGAAAGGAAATTCAACGGAAATGGTTTTCTGAATTACCCTATGATTTAAGCAATGATTCTCGTTGGAAACTTGTTGAGGAATTATGGTGTAGAGAGGAACGAGAGTATCACCACGTAGCTTACGATTATTTGAATAGTTGGAATAAAAAGTTCATTTTCGCAACTGATAATCAGAAATTGAAATGGTTAATTTCTAATAATTCCTGGTGGGACACAGTGGATTCTGTTGCTTCGAATTATTTAGGAAAGTATTGTAAACAATATCCAAAGGAAGCAATTAAATTAATTGAGGATTGGAGAAATTCAGACAATATGTGGCTCAACAGATCTTGTCTTATCTTTCAATTGAAGTATGGCAATGATGTGGATTTTGAACTTTTAAAGAGCTTGATTAAACAGTATCAACCTGTTAATGAATTCTTTATTCAAAAAGCAATTGGTTGGTCATTAAGACAATATTCGAAATTCAATCCCGAAGCCGTTAGAAATTTTGTGGATGAAATCAATCTTCAGGGATTAGCAAAACGAGAAGCGAGTAAATATTTGTAATTCATAATTCATAATTTCAAAGAGTATGGCACTTATTAAAGCATGTAGAGGATTTGAACCACAATTCGGAGACGACTGCTGGTTTGCAGAAAATTCAACAATCATTGGAGATGTAATAATGGGTGACCAATGTTCTGTTTGGTACAGTGCTGTTGTTCGTGGAGATGTCAACTCCATTCAAATGGGGAATAAAGTGAATATCCAAGATGGCGCTGTTTTACACTGTACGTTTGAAAAGACCAAAGTTGTTTTAGGAAATAATGTTTCTGTAGGTCACAATGCTCTGGTTCATGGTTGCACTGTTGAGGACAACGTGTTGATTGGAATGGGGGCAATCGTTATGGATA
>VFKM01000044.1 GCA_009885545.1 Flavobacteriales bacterium | reverse complement strand
GTTGAATTAGGGGTTGAAAAGGAACTTGGAATTACCAAAGAAGATATTGGAACAAAAATTTCAGTTGAAGATTACAACAAAGCCTGTAAAGAAGCAGTAATGCGTTACACAGATATTTGGAATGACCTTACATTGAAAATGGGTTATTGGGTAGATATGGAAGATCCATACATCACCTATGAACCAAAATACATGGAATCTGTTTGGTGGTTATTAGGACAATTGTACGAGAAAAATTTGATGTACAAAGGCTATACAATTCAACCATATTCGCCAAAAGCTGGAACAGGATTATCGTCTCACGAATTGAATCAACCGGGTTGTTATAGAGATGTAACTGATACGACAGTTGTGGCTCAGTTTAAAGTGAAGGAAGGCAACAATACGCCTTTCAATGTGAATGGAGAAATTCATTTCCTTGCTTGGACAACTACTCCTTGGACTTTGTCTTCTAATACCGCATTGTGTGTTGGACCAAAAATTGAATATGTTTTAGTTCAATCATTTAACCAATATACGTTTGAACCAATCAATGTGATTCTTGCAAAGAATCTTGTTGGATATCAGTTTGCCAAAGGATTTCAAAATGTTGAAACTGCAAGTGAATTAACAAATTTTAATTCTGGAGATAAAACTATCCCATATTTTATAGCTGGAGAATGTTTAGGAAAAGACTTGATCGGAATCTCTTACGAACAACTTTTGCCATTTGCATTACCTGCTGAAAATCCTGAAAATGCCTTTAAAGTAATTGGAGGTGATTTTGTAACAACGGAAGATGGAACAGGAATCGTGCATATCGCCCCAACATTTGGTGCTGATGATGCACGTGTTGCTAAAGATGCTGGAGTACCAGGATTATTAGTGATTGACGATAAAGGAAATTTGGTTCCACTTGTTGATCTTCAAGGGAAATTCAGACCAGAAATGGGAGAATATGCTGGAATGTATGTCAAAAATGAATATTACGACGACGGTCAAGCACCAGAAAAATCAGCAGATGTTCAAATTGCAATTCAATTAAAAACAGAAAACAAAGCCTTTAAGGTGGAGAAATATGTCCACAGTTATCCACATTGTTGGAGAACGGACAAACCAGTTTTGTATTATCCATTGGATTCTTGGTTCATAAAAGTAACTGATGTCAAAGAACGCATGATGCAATTGAACAATACCATCAATTGGAAACCTGAATCAACTGGTTCTGGTCGTTTCGGGAAATGGTTGGAAAATGTAAACGATTGGAACCTTTCTCGTTCACGTTATTGGGGTATTCCAATTCCAATTTGGTCAACAGAAGAAGGTGATGAGCGCATTTGTATTTCATCTGCTGGTCAACTTAAAAATGAATGCGATAAAGCCATTTCTGCTGGTTTAATGACTTCAAATCCTTTAGCAGATTTTGATGCAACGGATATGTCCAAAGAGAATTATGCTAAAATTGATTTGCATAAAAACTATGTGGATCAAATTGTTTTGGTTTCTCCAACAGGAAAACCGATGAAGCGTGAAGCAGATTTGATTGATGTTTGGTTTGATTCAGGGGCAATGCCTTATGCACAATGGCATTATCCATTTGAAAACAAAGAACTAATTGACAATAAAGAAGGTTATCCTGGTGATTTTATTGCAGAAGGTGTAGATCAGACAAGAGGTTGGTTCTATACATTGCATGCAATTGCAACGATGGTTTTTGATTCTGTGGCATATAAAAATGTTGTTTCTAACGGTTTAGTTTTAGATAAAAATGGTCAGAAAATGTCTAAACGTTTAGGCAATGCAATAGATCCATTTTCAACCTTAGAAACGTATGGCGCTGATGCTGCTCGTTGGTATATGATTACCAATGCGCAACCTTGGGATAATTTGAAATTTGATTTAGACGGAATAACGGAAGTTCAACGTAAATTCTTCGGAACATTATACAATACGTATTCGTTCTTCACTTTGTATGCAAATATTGATGGATTTGATTATTCTGCTCAAGATATTCCGTTAAACGAGCGACCAGAAATTGATCGTTGGGTACTTTCCAAATTACATTCTTTGATTCAAGAAGTTGATGGATCTTTCGATGAATACGAGCCAACAAAAGCGGGTCGATTAATTCAAGATTTTGTAAGCGATCAGTTATCAAATTGGTATGTAAGATTGTGTCGTCGTCGTTTCTGGAAAAGTGACGATTCAAAAGATAAATTGTCAGCCTATCAAACATTGTATACCTGTTTAGAAACGGTTTCAATTTTAGGATCTCCAATTGCACCTTTCTTTTTGGATCAATTATTTTCTGATTTGAATTCTGTGAGTAAAAGATTTGCGGTTTCATCTGTGCATTTAGTCGATTTCCCAAAAGTGAACAAGGCATTTATCAATGAAGAGTTAGAAGCTCAAATGGAGATTGCTCAGCGAACTTCATCAATGGTTTTGGGATTACGAAAGAAAGAGAAAATCAGAGTGAGACAGCCTTTGCAAAAAATAATGGTTCCTACTTTGAATAAAACGTTTTCAGATAATATCATGCACGTAAAAGAATTGATCTTATCAGAAGTGAATGTCAAGGAATTGGAATTGTTGAGTGAAGACAACAGTGTTTTAGTGAAAAGCATCAAAGCAAATTTCAAAACAATAGGACCGAAATATGGCAAGCAAATGAAATCAATTGCTGCTATGGTTGGTCAAATGACAAGCGAAGATATTTCAAAAGTGGAAGAGAATAACGGTTGGAAAGGAGAAATTGACGGAGAAGTTATTGCTTTGGATTTAGCTGATTTTGAAATCGCAGCACAAGATATTCCAGGATGGTTGGTTGCTACCGAAGGAGGTTTAACAGTAGCGTTAGATATTACAATTTCTGAGCAATTAAAAGCGGAAGGGATTGCACGTGAATTGATAAATAGAGTTCAAAATTTAAGAAAAGATTCAGGTTTAGATGTAACAGATCGTATTGTGTTAACGGTTGATACAACGGAATTTATTCAACATGCAATTCAAGCAAATCATGAATATGTGTGCAATGAAGTTTTGGCCAATGAAATACTTTTTGCAAATCTTGGAACGGATGCTTTATTAACTGATTTAGAGTTAGAAGGTGATTCGAAAATTGGACTTGTGAAACAATAGAGATTGGAAGGTTTTTGAAACACATAGGCACATAGGTCACATAGATGTTTGGACCAAATGTTTCGGAATATTATTTCAAATTTTGAAACACATAGGCACATAGGTCACATAGATGTTTTACTTTCATTTATGTTCTGATTGAAAAATATTTTTTACCCAGGTAATCCTATGTTTTCTATGTTTCTATGTGGTTAATATTTTCTTTTGCCCCAAAGCACTTAGAGAATACTATATGTTTCAATCATCTAAAATTTCCAACTAGTTAATCCTATGTTTTCTATGTTCCTATGTGGTTAATTATTTTGCCGCAAAATGCTTATTAAAACTATACGTTTCAATCATCTAATTCATTGAAAAGATGATTAACAAAAGTCTTTTGTCCATCCTTAAAAATATTTGTGCAATTGAAATTTATTAATATTCCTTTTGGTATTTCTAGCAATTTCATATATGTTAGAAGTTGTGCTTCATGTATCGGATGAATTTTCTCAACTGATTTGAGTTCAATAACTATTCTATTTTCAATAAGTAGATCACACTTTAAATCTGCATTTAGTGTTTCACCTTTGTAATAAACAGGAACATTGAATTCTGATTCAAACATGATTTTTCGTAGTTCTAATTCGTGTTTAAGACATTTATGATAAACACTTTCAAGTAAGCCTGGACCAAGAGATTTATGCACCTCCATCGATGCTCCTAAAATTTGATAAGTTAATTCATTAATATCTGTTTTTGTATAAAACACCATAAATTTCTAATTTACTTGAAGTTAACACAATTATTTTTAAAATGCAATCTCACATTCTATGTGCCCTATGTTCCTATGTGTTTCATTTTATTTCTATTGTGTTTTTATTAAATAACTATGTTCTCTATGTACCTATGTGGTTTAAAAAATAGTGCGTTCTTTTTATTTTGAAAACTATGTGTTCTATGTTCCTATGTGGTTAAAAAAAATATCCTAGCTTTAAACTCTCATTACTAATTGTTACAAAAAATGCTTACACCTAACATTGATAAGAAACTTTTTCTTCTAGATGCATATGCACTGATATACCGTGCTTATTTTGCTTTTGCGAAGAATCCTCGTGTAAATTCGAAAGGTCAAAATACTTCTGCGGCATTTGGATTTACGAATGTTTTAATCGATGTGATCAAAAATGAAAAACCAACGCATTTAGCGGTTGTTTTTGATCCTCCCGGTGGTTCAACGCATAGAATTGAACAATTTGAAGCATATAAAGGGCAGCGTGAAGCAATGCCTGAAGATATTCGTTCAATGATTTTACCAATAAAAAAAATTGTTGAAGCGTTCAATGTTCCGATGATTGAAATGGCTGGTCACGAAGCAGACGACGTGATTGGTGCTATGGCTAAAGTTGCTGAAAAAAGAGGTTATACAACTTATATGATGACGCCAGATAAAGACTATGGTCAATTGGTTTCAGAAAATATTTTCATGTTCAAACCGGGTAGAGGTGGTAATCCACCTGAAATCATGGGTGTAAAAGAAGTATGTGAGAAATTTGAAATTGAACATCCTTTGCAAGTAATTGATATCCTTGGTCTTTGGGGTGATGCTTCTGATAATATCCCGGGAATTCCTGGAATTGGTGAGAAAACTGCGAAACTATTGATTCAGAAATATGGCTCTTTGGAAGGAATTATTGAAAATGCACATGAATTAAAAGGAAAACAACAAGAAAACGTTATAAATTTTGCTGAGCAAGGACGTGTTTCAAAAATGCTTGCCACAATTACGATTGATTTAGAAGTTGAATTCAACGAAGATCATTTGGTCATGTGTGATGTGGATGTAGAAAAGGTAAAAGACATTTTTACGGAATTAGAATTTAGAAATTTAGCGAGAAGGGTTATTGGAGAGGATATTGAATTAACATCAACGCCTTCTGCAAGCAATGAAAATAATTCCAACGGTTCAAATCAATTAGATTTGTTTGGAATGCAAAGTTTAATTGTTGAACAGAATCCAACTGAAACGGCTGATTATAAAACGATCGCCACCGAAAAACCTTCTTATCACTTAATTACAAAAGCTGACGAAAGAAAGGAATTGTTGGCGCTTTTAATGAGCCAAAAACAAGTGTGTTTTGATACCGAAACAACCGATTTGGATGCATTACATGCTGATTTGGTGGGAATGTCTTTTTCATATAAAGAACGAGAAGCATTTTATGTTGCAATTCCAGCTGATTTTGAAGAAGCAAAAGCGATTGTAGAGGAATTCAATCCATTCTTCAATTCACCAACGATTGAAAAAATTGCACATAATATTAAATACGATTTAAAAGTATTGAATCGTTATGGAATTCAAGTAGCAAGTCCAACGTTTGATACAATGATTGCGCATTATTTGATTAATCCGGAGTCGAAGCAAAGCATGGATTTCTTGGCGGAATTTTACCTTAAGTACAAACCAGTTTCGATTGAAGCATTAATTGGTAAAAAAGGGAAAACCCAAGGAAATATGCGTGATTTGAAACCAGAAGAAATTTCTGATTATGCCTGTGAAGATGCGGACATTACGTTTCAATTAAAGCAATTATTCGAACCTGAAATTCAAAAGGAGCACTTAAAAGAGTTGTTTTATGGAATGGAAATGCCATTGGTTGAAGTGTTAAAAGCAATTGAGCAAGAAGGAATAGCAATTGATGTTCAAGGGTTACAAGATTATTCAAAGCAACTTGAAATTACATTGCTCGATTTAGAAACGAATATAAAAGAAGAGGCAGGCATTCCATTTAATTTGGATTCTCCAAAACAATTAGGGGAAGTGCTTTTTGACCATTTGAAAATTTCTGCAAAGGCAAAAAAGACAAAAACGGGTCAATACGCAACGGGTGAAGATATTCTTCAAAAACACGAGAAAGATCATCCAATAATCCCAATGATTTTGGAATACCGTCAATTGAGAAAATTGAAAAGTACGTATGTTGATCCATTACCATTGTTAACGGACAAAATAGACGGAAGAATTCATACGAATTTCATGCAAACTGTCACTTCTACTGGTCGATTGAGTTCAAACAATCCTAACCTTCAAAACATTCCTATTCGAACAGAAAAGGGTAGAGAAATACGAAAAGCATTTGTTGCTCGAAATGAAGATTTTATATTGATGGCGGCAGATTATTCTCAAATTGAATTGCGTATTATCGCTGCTTTGAGTGGGGATAAAAATATGATTGAAGCGTTCAAAAGTGGTCAAGATATTCACATCGCAACGGCGTCAAAGGTGTTTCATGTGCCGATCGATGAGGTTACTCGCGAACAACGAAGCGCTGCGAAAGCCGTTAATTTTGGAATTATTTATGGCCAATCAGCCTTTGGATTATCTCAAAATTTGAATATTTCTAGAACAGAGGCAAAATCAATTATTGATAGTTATTTCGAGCAATATAATACCATTAAAACATACATGGACAGCACAATCTCGTTGGCTAGAGAAAAAGGGTATGTAGAAACAATCATGCAACGCAGAAGATATTTGTCAGATATTAATTCAGCAAATGCTGTAGTTCGAGGATTTGCAGAACGAAATGCGATTAATGCGCCGATTCAAGGTTCAGCTGCTGATGTAATTAAAATGGCAATGATTTCAGTTTATAATGCCATGAAAAAGCAAAACGTAAAATCTAAAATGATTTTGCAAGTGCATGATGAATTGGTCTTTGATGTTGAAAAATCTGAAATTGAGTTGATGAAAAAACTCATCAAAGAAGCAATGGAAGCTGCTGTTGATTTGGTTGTTCCAATGGAAGTTGAAGTTGGGATGGGACAGAATTGGTTAGACGCACACTAAAAACTAATTTTCCAGCCCCTGTTTTCCATGACGTTAACCAGCGTTACCAATTCGTTGGCATTCTGAATTTTAGCATAAATTGAATCGAAAGCTAAGGAATTACCAGTGATATTTGGCAACAATGAATAAGGGAAATGATGTGTAATGTTTTCTTTAGAACTTGATTCTAATTGTAAAAGGTATAAGCGCAACAAGTCAATTGCTTCATTACTGCTAATTTTGAAGTCATTTCCTTTGACCGAAGAAAAGAAATCAATTTTTTTACGGGCTCTTGTCAACAAGACATTCAATCTTTTAGATCCGTTTTTAGTATTCAAAGGACCAAAACGCATATGAAATTCGCCGTTTTCATTTTTCCCGTATCCAAGACTTATAATCAACTGATCACATTCTTCACCTTGAACATTTTCCAAGGCTTTAAAAAAGGCCGAGTCTGAGTCAAGGCGAAATTCAAGTTTCTCTTTTGTTTTAGTAGACAATTGTGCATAAATTTCAGCTAATTGTGTTTCTGAAAATGCAACTATTCCAATCATTTCCTTTGAATCAATCACCTTTTCAATGTGAAGTGCAATTGCTTTTGCTTCTATCTCATTTTTACGTTCATCAAAAATTCCGTTCTCAGAAAAATGCCACAAAACAGGCGTTTTTTCTTGTTTAAACGAAGGGAACGTAATTAACTCGTTGTTGTAAAAATGATAATTTGAAAACTTTAAAAGTTCGGGATGCTCGCTTCTGTAATGGTGTTTGAGTCCAACATTTTTCCAATAAAAACTTGCTTGGTGAAGTAGGTCGATTGTCTCTTCACTTTGTGCTTTGAAAAATGTGCTAGGTCCCATTTGTTGATGATCTCCAGCCACTATAATTCTTTTAGATCGTTGAATCGCACCCAATGCATTTTGCAATGGAATTTGACTCGCTTCATCAAAAATAGCGACATCAAAAAGCTGATTTTGCATTGGAAAGCACTTGGCAATTTGGGCAGGATTACTTAACCAAATCGGTTTAAATAATTGAATCCAAATTCGTGCTTCAGAAGCAAACAATTCTCTTAAACTTGGGAAATTTTTAGTCTTTCCGAATTCTTTGACTAAAATAGCTTTCCCTTTTTTCAACGTTGCTTTTAATGCTTTTTCTTCCGAATTTAATTTGGTGGAAGCAGTTTGTAATATTTTATGATAATACTGAAACTGCTTGTGTTGTCTCAATACTATTTCTTGACCAGTGCTAATTGCCTCCTTTTCCTGTTCAGAAATAATTGTATGGCATTTGTTCAATAATTCTGCAGTGGAGAATTTTGAGAAAACTGGAAATTGTGCAGTGAATTTTGTCCAATTACTTTTTAAAACAGCAGCTTCCATTTGGTCAAAAGTCGAATAGTTTTTCATGTTTCTCAAACACGATTCATTTATTTCACTGACAGAAACTTGATGCTGAAGAATTAATCCAAAGTTACTTTTAACTCCTTCAAGGAAAGGTTGAATATTCATTTCATCATCCCAATTAAAATTCAACTTCAATAGAGAATAAAGTTGATTTAAAGCATGATTTGAAGATGCGTATAATTTCTGAAGGTCTGTCGGAATTTGCATCCATTCTTCGCGATCACTTGCCGTGTAAAAATGGATTTGTTGGAAAATTAATTCTAATTCGGCTTGTGCATCATCGATCCCAATTTCGCATAATTCAATTTTAACTTGAGAAATAGCTTCTGAATTAACTAAAAACTGCTTCCACTTATGAAGATTTATTTCAGCTTGATTGACGGATGTTGTTGATATGTTTGACCACGACTTTTTGAATTTCAATTTCCCGAAAAAACCTGTTTCTTTCGAAAGATTCAATAAGTTTTCTGTCTCTGATAACGATGGAAAAACCTTCCAATTTGATTTTTCAAAGTCTAAATTACTTTGCAGGATTTGCAGCTGCATGTATTTTTTTCTGAGCTTTAAAAATTTCTTTTGTTCCTTTGATTCAGGAGTTAGAATAACTTGGTGTCTTCTGAAACTAGGGTTGTCAAAGCTTTGGCAAATTGCCGCTTTTTTCATCGCCTTTTGAAGATCCAACCAAGTTTCAATTTGAAATTGACTTTGTAATTTGATTAACTCATTCAACCATAAATTGATACTTTGATCAAATTGTTTGAATGAATCTTGTTTGATAACACCAAAAGAAATTCTACTGATGAACGTATTTATTCCTTCATTGAAAAAAGTGGAAACGTTGTTTTTTGCTTCAAGCCATAAATCAAGTGAAGGTAAATCGGAAGAGAAATTTTCGCTTTCGAAATCACGGTCTTTTGCTAATTCATGAAATTGGGAATAACTGATTCCTCCAATTAATTCTTTCTGATTCAATAAATCTAATTGCATCTGCAATTGAGATATATACTGTTCAGATAGATGAAGATTAGCTGTATTTTTTATATCGAATTTCTCTAAAAGCGTCCATGAATCTTTCAACGATTTTAATACATCTTTTGAGATGGTTTCCGATGTTGCAATAAAGCACAAATGATCCAAATTGAATTGACCGAGTTTCTTTTGAAGAACTTCTAAAGCCACTCTTTTTTCAGAAACGACAAGAGCAGATTTATTATTAATCAGAAGTTTAGCTAAAAGATTAGATAATACTTGAGATTTTCCCGTTCCTGGAGGACCTTGAATAACCGTATGTTCGTTTTCGATTGCCTCAAAAACGGTATATTGATCTGTATCTGCTGGAAATAAAAGATTAGAATTAAGTTTTATTTCAAAAGATTCAACCTTACTTTCATCTCCCAAAAGGTTAGAAATTGCAGTATTTGGTACTTCTTTGCTTAATTCCTCTAATTCTTTGATTATTTCAAATCTGTGGTGATGAAAATTTCCTAAGTAGTTTGCATTTGACTGAATGTTTATGAAATTATTGTTTTCAAGAAATTCAATTAATTGCTCCAAATTTATAAGGTCGCTTGGAAGTTTTATTTCAAATTCTCGCTGTAGCCGATTTACAAAAAAAGGATTGATAAACGTTAATTCTTCATCAATTGAAAAACGAATGGTGTTGTCAACTTTTTTTAGTTCAAATTCAACTGGACTTATAAGAAGAGGGGTGTTTACAATAGTTTGTTTGTATTCCCATTCAATCATCCCTTGGGAAATACAAAGAGGAAAAATTCCTTGTTCTTTCTCTGTTTTTTTTGCGCTAGAAACAATCGATTTAAACGGAAGGTAATCTTGAGTTTTATTAAACGCAGAAAAATCAAGAATAGGCAACAAAGAAGTATGCTCAATATTCACCAATACATCATTCGTATTGAATTGACTTACATCCTGTAATAATTGAATTATTCTATGTTTCACACTTTCACTCACCGTGCTAAAATTACTAAAACTTTTCACGCCTTAAAAATTGTCATTGGGCAATCGAATAATTGTCAATTTAAGAATTAACTTTGCCACTTACTTACAAAAAAAGCATTTAAAGTATGAAATTCGGCACAAAAGCAATCCACGCAGGCGTACATGCAGATCCAACAACTGGCGCAATTATGACCCCTATTTATCAAACTTCTACTTACGTTCAAGAATCACCTGGAGTGAATAAAGGGTATGGATATGCTCGTGGGAAAAATCCAACGAGAGAGGCATTACAAGATGCTTTGGCTGCTTTAGAAAATGGTAAACATTGTGTTGCATTTAGTAGTGGTGTTGCTGCGACAGATGCTGTTTTGAAAATGTTGCAACCTGGTGATGAAGTCATTACAGGAGACGATTTATATGGTGGTACGTATCGTTTGTTTACCAAAATTTACGAAAAATTTGGAATCAAATTTCACTTTATCGACCTTACAAATGCTGAAAATTTACACAAGTATATCAACAGTAATACGAAAGTGATTTGGGCTGAAACACCTACAAATCCTACAATGCAAATCATCGATATTGAAGCATGCGCTAAAATTGCATCTGCTAATAACATCATATTGGTTGCTGATAATACATTTGCATCACCTTATTTACAAAATCCACTTGACTTGGGTGCACACATCGTGATGCATTCGGTTACAAAATATTTAGGAGGTCACTCGGATGTGGTTATGGGAGCGTTAATAACGAATGATCCTGAAATCCATGAGAAGTTATATTTCATTTTGAATAGCTCTGGTGCAAATCCTGGTCCTATGGATTCATTCTTAGTATTAAGAGGAATTAAAACACTTCATTTAAGAATGGAAAGACATTGTTTTAATGGACGAAAGATTGCAGAATACCTTAAGAATCATCCGAAAATAGAAAAAGTTTATTGGCCAGGTTTTCCTGAACATCACAACCATGATATTGCTAAAAAACAAATGCGTGATTTTGGCGGAATGATTTCAATTGTACTAAAAGACAAAGCAATTGAAAATACTTTCAAAGTTGCATCTTCATTCAAAGTATTTTCATTGGCTGAATCATTAGGAGGAGTAGAATCTTTGATCAACCATCCTGCAACAATGACACATGCTTCAATTCCAAAAGAGGAACGTGAAAAAGCTGGTGTTGTAGATAATTTATTGCGTTTGAGTGTAGGTGTTGAAGATGTTGAAGACTTAATAGAAGACTTAGAACAAGCATTGGCTTAATCAAGAATATATTGTTTTTTTCTTTTTTTTAAACTTTAAACTATCAGTTTTAAACTCATCGTTCTTTTTTTAATTAGTTTGTTTTTAATATGCACATTTTTATAACTGGAGTTTCAAAAGGATTAGGTAAAGAATTTGTTGAATATTTTCTTGCTGAAGGTCATCTTGTAACTGGAATCGGAAGATCACATGCTTTTGACCATCCAAAATTTACTTTTATTCACTGCGATTTAGCTAATGTGAATGAAGTAAAATCCATCCAATTTGAGAGCAAGGAAAATGAACTTGTACTTATAAATAATGCAGGTTTAATTGGAAAGATCAAACGAATTAGTGATCAAATTGAATCGGATATTCAAGAAGTAATGACGGTGAATACGATTGCACCAATGATCTTGTGTCAAGAATTTCTTCGCCAAACCCATTTAGAGAATAAACTAACAATAATAAACATTAGTTCAGGAGCAGCCAATAGACCAATTCCTTCTTGGGCAGCATATTGTTCTTCTAAAATTGCAATGGATCGTTTTTCTGAAACAATTTATCTTGAAGAGCAAGAAAAAGGACGGAATATTAAAGTGTTTTCTGTAGCTCCGGGTGTGATTGACACGTCAATGCAAGAAAAAATTAGAGCGACTAAAAAAGTTGACTTTTCAAGTGTAGATAATTTTATTGGGTTTCATGAACAAGGCGAGTTATTAAGCCCTGAATTTGTTGTAAGTAAACTAGTAAAATTACTCCAGAAAAAAGAGTCAAATCCTGTGATTTCTAACTTAAAAGACCTAGAATAGAAAATTAGCAATCAAACCTTTCGACATTAAAATTTACCGTTTAGTAATTTTTATTTTTTAAGTTGTTAAACCTTTTGTACATTGAAACGTTTTTAAATAAGTTCAAACTATTATAATTATGAAAAAAAATACTTTACTCCTTTTTGGAATATTTTTGGCTGCTTCGTTTTTTGGATATTCTCAAACAACTCAAGGTTGGTGCGGAACAGATAAGCAACTTCAAAATAGAATAAATCTAGCGCCTGAACTTATTGAGGAAATTCAGAAAAGTATGTCAAACGCTGCATCTTTTCAAGGAGGTGGTGAAAAAGCTTTAAAAACAGTACCTGTTGTATTTCATATATTACATAGTAATGGTATTGGGAATATCTCAAATGAACAAATTCAATCTGCTTTAGATGTATTAAACAAAGATTTTAATCGATTAAACGCTGATACTGCACAAACAAGGTTGACTGCAAATGCGCCTTTCAAAACCCAAGCAGCATCAATGGAAATGGAATTCAAATTAGCGAAAATTGATCCAAATGGCAATTGTACGAACGGTATAATTAGAAAAAATGTTGCCGATTATGTTACTTATGAAGCCGATATGGATGCCGAATACCATAAATACACTGCACAAGGTGGGTCGAGTGCATGGCCAAGAAACAAATATTTTAATATTTGGATTGTTAATTCTATTGGTGTTCCAGATGCTAGTGGCACTACTTTGGGGTATGCGCAATTTCCAACTTCATGGGGTGGACCTGCTGCAACATACGGTTTGGTTATGAGACAAGATTTTACTGGAACGATTGGAACTGCTGCAGGAAATGATGGTAGAACAGTTACCCATGAAGTGGGCCATTGTTTTGGTTTATTTCATATTTTTCAAGGCCCATGGGACGGTTCAAGTGCTTGTCATACCTCTGATTGCTATAATGATGGTGATTATTGTTGCGATACACCACCTCAAGCAGCAGCTAATTGGACTTGCTCGCCAACTTGGAATAGTTGTAATGAAGTTCCAATCAATGACACATATGGCTTTGATGCTTTTGACCAAATTGAAAATTATATGAGTTATAATTCTTGCCAAAATATGTTCTCTTTCGATCAGGCAACAATTATGGAATCAAATATTGCGGATTTAACATATCTAACAAACTTAACATCTGCTAGTAATGCAACCATTACGGGAATTAATTTACCAGCAGTATTATGTGATGCTGATTTCACATCTAATAAAGCTATTGTGTGCGTTGGTGATCAAATACAATTCACAGATATGTCATTTGATGCAGTTACTGGCTGGAATTGGAGTTTCCCTTCAGGAACACCTTCAACTTCTATTGATCAAAATCCAATTGTCACATATTCTACCCCAGGCATATATGAAGTTACTTTAACGGCAACCGATGGAACGAATAGTAACTCTGAGACGAAAACTCAATTCGTAAAAGTATTACCAGAATCTGATTATTTGCCGTTTTTTGATGGCTTTGAATCTTATTCTACTCTTGCAAATTTAACGAATTGGGAAGTTGTTAATTATGATTCAAACAATGCTTTTGAAATTGACAATACCACAAGTCATTCTGGAAGTAAATGCGTAAAACTTACGAATTTTGGTCAGACGGGATCAAACATAGATGAATTAATTGCATCTCCTGTTGACTTGTCAGGTGTTGCTGCTAATGGTGGCGTAGTGACATTAAGCTTTAGATATGCTTACCGCAAAAAACTAACGGCTGATTATGAATGTTTGAAAGTATTCCTTACTAATGATTGCGGTGATACATGGTCTCAAAGAAAAACATTATGTGGGGCTCAGTTATCTGCTGTAACGTCAACAACTTCATGGTCTCCAACAAGTGCTGCGGATTGGGTTACTGTTCATATGGTAAATGTTACAAGTGACTATTGGGTTGATAATTTCAATTATAAATTCAAATTTGAAGGAGACAATGGAAATAATTTATTTTTAGATGATATAAATATATATTTGGGAGCTCCTTCTGATGCTATTGTGTTAGGGCTTAATGAAAGTCACGACCTTAATGAATTATCGCTTTATCCAAATCCAGCTGAAGATGAATTAAATTTAAATTTCTCTGTTAATCAAGCTCAAACAGTACACGTGCAAATTTTAGATTTATATGGCAAAGAAGTTCAAAATCACTATGTGAATGCCGCAATTGGATCTAACTTAGTCATGATGGATACTAAACAATTTGCTTCTGGAATCTATTTTGTAAATGTTGTTGCAGGAGATTCTAAAAAAGTAGTACAATTTATAGTGAAATAATAAAGTGTAATTTAATTAAAAAGGTCTTCGTTTCGGAGGCCTTTTTTTATACTTTAAACGGCTGTATTGAACTTTATGAAAGTATCTTAATCAATTCTTCAATTCCTGATTTTTGAAGTGTATGTGAAACACTCATCCCTTTTTCTTCAATGTGTATTTTTGTTGTTTCTCCCCAAGCAATAATTTTTCCTTCATACACTTTGTTACATTTCAAAAAACTTTCAACGTTGGATGGACTGGTAAAGATGTATGTATCACATACCGTTATTTCCTTGCAATTCGATATGGTTTTATAAACGATAGTCTCAATACATTGATTGATAGGAAGATTTGATCCGATAGTGCGTTTTGAGATGTTAGATTGTGGAATTAGTACCGTTCGGTTCCCTAACCATTTTTTGAAAATATCAGCAACTTCAATTGGATTGCCTGACTTTTCTCCGACGAAAGACACTTTTAAGCCTAAAGCTTCAAGTTTGTTTGCCGTTATTCGACCTACGCAAGCAATAACAGTTTCAGGTTTGATCTTCTCTGTTTTCAAGAAAAATTCAGCCGCTCTGATACTAGAAATAAAAAGCACATCATAATCTTGTGCAATATGAAAAGGAACGGCTTCGAAACGAATTAAAGAAGTAGCAATTAAAGTGATGTTATTCGTTAAACAGAATTCTTGAAGCAATGCTACTTCACTGATGTCTTTTGATATAAAAAGGGATTTATTCAAGTTCTTCGTTTGCTGCTGCAACAAGGTCTTCTACAATTATTTCAGCGAGATTAGAAAGGTCGTCTGCGGTATATTCATACCAGTTTGCACCATCTTCCCAATTGGATGTATATGAAACATAAACTACATTATTTTCATCACAGAAAACACCTAATGGTAATTGGCATCCACCTTGCATTAAATTCAATACTTTGCGCTCAATTGCAATTTGATTTTGAACTGTTGTATGATTCATTTTTTGAAGAACGTCAAATAACGAATGATCTTCTTGTCGAATCTGAAGAGCTAAAACTCCTTGTGCCGGAGCTGGAATAAATTCTGTAGGATCTAAAACCACAACATGAAATTCTGAAAGGTCAATTTTCAAACGATCTACGCCAGCTTTTGCTAATAATATAGCATCGTATTGTCCTTCACGTAATTTTTGAATTCTGGTTGGGACATTTCCACGTAAATCTTTGATGACAACATCATCTCTAAAGCCTACCACTTGTGATTTTCTTCGCGCAGATGAAGTTCCAATAACTGCATTTTCTTTTAAATCCCAGAGACAAGTTAAATCAACAGCACTTTTTGCAACTAATAATAAATCAGCTGGATCTTCTCGTTCAGACACGCAAGCAATGACTAATCCTTCAGGTTGATTGGTTTCTAAATCTTTGTGCGAATGTACTGCCAAATCAATTGATTTCTCAAGCAATGCATGTTCAATTTCCTTTGTGAAAAATCCTTTTCCTTCCAATTTATCGAAACTCAAATCTTGAATTGCATCTCCTTGTGTTGTGATTATGGTAATGTCAACACTGCATCCTAATTGTTCTAATTGATTTTTCACATGATTTGCTTGCCATAAAGCCAAATCACTTCCTCTTGATCCAATTCGAATGTGTTGCATGGTTATTTTTTTAGAAGAATTTCTTTTGCCATAATCATTGGCATACTCATGTATTTCTTTTCCATGTAGCCCACAATTTTGTCTAGTATCTCTTTGGAGTGTTCATCTAATCCCGCAAGGTCATTTTTAAACACTTCATTCATTGCGGTTGCTCTAATTTCTTTCACTTTTTGAGGCACATCACGCATAGCAAGTTCAACTGTTCTAATTTTTTGAATCTGTTTGAAGTTAAACAAGGCTTCTGCAATTATCTCCTCAACATGTTGAATTTCTTTAGAACGTTCTTTTAAATTCGCATTTGAAATTTTCTGAAGTACTTCAACAGAAATATGTGCAACATTATGATCAATCACAATTTGAGGATCTAAATCTTGCGGTAAAGCGATATCGATTACAACCTTTTTTCCAGTTTCACCTTGTAACAGATTTTTGTATATCTCAGGAGTAATAATGTGTGTATCGGCACCGGTACAAGATATAATGATGTCAAAACCCTTTGAATAGGATTTTAAATCTGACAAAGAAAATCCAACACCATTCAAGTCTTTCGATAAACTTTCTGCTTTTGACAATGTTCGGTTAAAAACAATGAATTTTTTATAGCCGTGTTTTTTCAAGAAACGACTCATGTTGGTATTCGTTGCACCAGCACCAATTATCAATATGCGCGCATCAAGCGCAATATTCATCTCGCGCAATTTATGATATGCTAAGGAAACAACAGAAACTGGCTTTTTAGCAATACTTGTTTCGGTATATACTGACTTTGCTGTTTCAATTGTATGACGAATAACCAAACGAATAAAATCGCCCGTCAATCCAAGTTTTTTTGATGAATCAAAGGCATTTCGAACTTGTGTAATAATCTCTCGTTCGCCAACAATCATGGAATCAATTGAAGACGCTACTGAAAGTAAATGCTCTACGCCTTGAATCCCCAGGTGCGTTTCACTTCGGTGTGCAAAATGCGCTATTTCTTCGTTTGAAAATTCTGGATATAATGTTTGGAAAAAATTCATTAAGAAATGGAATTCAACTTCTTTCTCAGTGCAAAAAATAAATTCTACACGATTACAAGTAGATAGAAACATCAATTCTGATAAACCTAAGAAATTCTTTAGATTTTGTAAACGATGTTGTTGCTTGGATTCTTCAATATGAAGTTTACCAATGTCGCTAACATCTAGGTTTCGATGAGTAAAGGCAATAATATGAAATTGTTCTAACACTAAATTCCTTTTATGTCACAAAATTGCGAAAACAATGATGTTAAATTGTCATTTAATTGTCATAAAAGTCTTATTTAGAATTGGTTTAAATACTAGGTTCTGACTAAGTTTTAGTTAATTTTCTAAAATCCAGTATCTCACGATAGATTAATTTTTTTTTCAAGGAAAAAAGTTACCTTTATTCTTTCATAAATAATTGAATGAAAACGATTGAATTTGAATCTGCGCAGCATGTAAAAGTTGAGTACGAGTTGGCAACAACTGGTCAACGAACTGCTGCTGCATTAATAGATTTAGTCGCTTTTATTATTTATTTTGTTATTGTTTCCTTATCGTTGAATCTCTCAAATGTGTTTTCAGATTTTGGAACTGAACTTTTTATCACCTTACTGATTATTAAAATTCCTTGGATATTTTACAACCCACTGATTGAATTTTTGACTCGAGGGCAGAGCCTTGGTAAATATGCACTTGGAATAAGAGTCGTAAAAATATCAGGAGAACGTCCAGGTTTAAAGGAAGTATTTACTCGATGGCTTTTCAAAGGAGACTTCTTATGGATTAGTGCAGACATTTTTGTTCTTTTATGGGTTGGTTTTGGATTATTAGGCATTATTTTCTCATCGACAGCTGATAGGAACCAGCGTTTAGGTGATGTAATAGCCAATACGGTTATAATCAAAAATAGATCAAGTTTGAATTATACTTTGAAGGACATTTTATCTATTAAAAATCAGGAGAATCACCAGCCGACATATTCAAATGTTACAAGGTTCACTGATGAAGATATGTTACTTATTAAAAACACTATCCAACGTGTTCAGAAATATCCAAATCCTGAAACGAAAAAGTTTGCTATTGAATTAGCTGATGAAACAGCTCTTTTATTAGGATTGTCTGAAACACCAACAAAGCGAATGGAATTTTTGCAAACTTTGTTGCAGGATTATGTCGTGTTGACACGCTAAAATTTACTTATGTCAAAATTATGTATTGTTCCAACGCCGATTGGAAATCTAGAAGATATTACGTTACGTTCAATCCGAATGTTGAAAGAATGTGATGTGATTTTTGCCGAAGACACACGCGTAACAAAAAAGCTTTTGAACAAATTTGAAATTACAAAACAAGTAATTCCATTTCACGCCCATAATGAACATAAATCATTGCAAGCTGCAATTGATAGAATTAAATCAAATGCCTTAACTGTTTTAGTTTCTGATGCCGGTACTCCTGGTATTTCAGACCCTGGGTTTTTATTGGCACGTGAATGTGTTAATGCCGGAATTGTCATAGAATGTTTACCTGGCCCTACAGCTTTTGTTCCTGCTCTCGTTGCTAGTGGTTTTCCGTGTGATAAATTTGTGTTTGAAGGATTTCTTCCACACAAAAAAGGCAGACAAACACGCTTGAAGATTTTAACTGAAGAAGAACGAACAATTGTTTTGTATGAGTCACCCCATCGTTTAGTGAAATGTTTAGGACAGATTGAAGAATTCATGGGAGGAGAACGTAAAGTATGTGTTGTGCGTGAAATCAGCAAAATGTTTGAAGAGTATAAGCGTGGAACTGCCGCAGAAGTGAAAGCATATTATGAGGCACATCCGCCAAAAGGTGAAATAGTTATTTTGATTGAAGGAAAACCATGAGTGAAATAGACACAGAAGCAATCGTTTTAATAAAAAATGGTTCAGCCGATAAAGCATTCGAACGCAGAAATATTAAAATCGAAGGTCCAAAAGACAATGAAGTTGTAATCGAAAGTGAAGCTTTTGGGTTGAATTATGCCGATGTCATGGCGCGAAATGGTTTGTACCGTGAAGCCCCACCTTTACCCTGTGTTGTTGGTTATGAAGTTGTTGGGAAAATCACCAAAATCGGAAAGGATGTTTCACCAGATTTGGTTGGTAAAAGAGTACTTGGTTTTTGCCGATTTGGTGGTTATGCAAAACATGTTGTAACGCAAAGTCATGCAGTTGTTGAAATCAATGAAATGCCAGCCGAAGAAGCCTTAGTTCTTTGCACGCAAGCTGTAACCGCATATTATATGGCGGAGTATTTGACTCCAATACACAAAGGTGAAAACGTCCTTATTCATGCTGCAGCAGGTGGAGTAGGAACAATTTTAATTCAATTAGCGAAGCGAAAAGGTGCAACTGTATTTGCAAAAATAGGAAATGAAAGTAAACGTGAGTTAGTGTTGAAATTGGGTGCTGATCATGTCATTAATTATAATCAATCGGAATATTCAACACAAATTTCATCAATATTAAAAGAAGATCGATTGGATTCAAGTTTTAATCCAGTTGCTGGTTCAACTTTCAAAAAAGACTTGGCATTACTTGGCTCTGGCGGAAGAATTGTTCTTTTCGGTGGTGCAGAATTATCGAGTGCAAAATGGGGATTCTTTTCTCAATTGAATTTTGTACGCAAAATGGGATTAATCTTACCAATTGGTTTAATGATGCGTTCTAAAAATGTGCTTGGTGTTAATATGCTAAAAATTGCAGATAACCGACCAATGATACTTGCTGAATGTTTGCACGAAGTGGTACAACTTTATCTTAAAGGGGAATTAATTCCACAAGTCGGTGGTGTTTATACTGTTGATCAAATTGCAGAAGCACATGCCGCACTTGAAGGTGGAAAAACAACAGGGAAGCTGAGTGTGAAATGGTAGATTAGAGTTTATAGTTTAAAACTGAAAGATAATTTATTTAAACAAAAATAATTAAACTATAAACTATCAGTTATAAACTTATCAAGGTGCCGGGGGTCCAACATATTTCATACAAGGATTAGTGCCTACCCAACAACGTGCATGCTGCCGCAACTCAATAATTGTATCGTTTTCAACAGTAAAATATAAATCAACAGTATTTTTCCACGTGATAAAACAATCGTTACCTTTCAACTCATAATTTTTCTCTTCAATCAATCCATTTTTTTTCATGAATTCATCCAAGGGTAAAAATTTATCAGAATGAACCATCATATATTTACCTGGTTCTAGCAGCAGGTTAATATTTCCACTTTCATCTAATGTGATTTCTTGATGGGGTTGCAAACCTTCTTTAAATTCACTGCCTTTTAGAATTTTGAATTTTTCAAATTTCATTGACTCATAGTAACCTGCAGCAACATCTGGAGATGGTTTTGCTCCACCACAATAAGGATGATGAACATTCCCATTAAAACTTACGGTCTTCAAATTTGAATCTGTATTTTTTTTGGAAGTCAAACCACAACTAGTTGCAATTAAAACGAATGCTATAAAGATGTTTTTCAGGATCATAAAGTGTGATTTATGTGACAAAGATATAAAAACGGGAGGTAAATCCGAGTTTGTTTTTATTTTTTTCGCCACAGACTCACTGTTTTCTATAAGTAATCTCAATTCTAAATTGACTTATTTTAAATCGAAAATATTCTGTTCATCCTTGGAAAAAGAAAACGTATAGGTTAAATTATGATCTTTATTTTTAAGATTACTTAACTTTCTAAGTTATATAAGTTACGCTTAACCCGAAATTTTACCTTAATTTTGCACCACATTTAATCTAAAAACATAACAACCAATGGCTGAAGTAATGACAGACCTAGGAATTCAAGAAATTCTTTCTCAATTAGGTATTGAAGAAGTAAATAACGGTGCCTCAACAGGCGGGAAATGGTTCAAAACTCGTGGTGAACGAATTGATTCAATTTCTCCAGTAGATGGGCGATTAATTGCCTCTGTAAATTCTGCAACTGAAGCAGATTATGAAGCAGTAATTTTAAAAGCTCAAGAAGCGTTTAAAGAATGGAGAATGATTCCTGCTCCAAAAAGAGGAGAAATTGTACGTCAATTGGCTGAACGAATCCGTTTTTACAAAGAGCCACTTGGTAAATTGGTTTCTTATGAAATGGGAAAATCATTACAAGAAGGTCTAGGTGAAGT